>NZ_JBEXWT010000108.1:0-28296 GCF_040629945.1 Kitasatospora sp. NPDC005856
CCCGCCTACGCCATGTACGTCGCGGCAGCCAAACTCCGCGAATTCGGCTGCACCAACGTCGCCGACCTCGTCGAGAAGAACGCCGACGAGCTGGCTCAGCAAGTAGCCGTGGCCGGCCTGGGCGGCCTCAGCAGGTGGATGACCGGCCGTGGAAAGCTCGAACCGTCCACAGTCGCTGATCAGCTCTCGAGCCTTGAGCGCGAAGTAGCTCTCCAGCGGGCCAAGCGGACGGGCTCTGAGCCTAAGATGCTCATGAACATGGACGTGATCAAAGCCACAGCGAAGAAGTTCGGTGTCGACTACAGTGATATCAAGGTGGAAATTCGGAAGACGACCGCTGGAGTCGGCGGCTTTACCATGCCGGATCAAACTGTTGTACTCGCTCGCGACGCTTTCCTGAACGAAGAAACGCTGGCTCGCACACTGTTCCATGAGAAGATCCACGTCGATGACTTGCGCCATGGACTTCCCTTCCCTAAGTCGTGGGAGGCGGCGGAACCATGGGAGGACCGCGCTTACGGCATGGAGGAGGAGTGGTGGCAGAATATAGGGAAGCACATCCACTAGACGCCGATGGTTCTCGAGAAGCAGGTGAGATGCAGGATTTGCGCGCAGATTGGGAGAGCTGGCTGAGTTGCTATCAGCAAGTCATCTCCTCTCACCCCGACCGCATCAAAAACGAATGCCCTAACTGCGGAAACCGCTCCTTGGAGCTGGTTTTCATCGGACCCCGAGACCTTGGGGCCGGGTCCGCAAACTTCTGGTGCGGGTCCTGCCTTACTGGCATCGTCATCTCGCGGTGCCCGGTCCCTGAAGGCGCACGCTTCATCCCGTCCGATCAGCCGCGAAGCCGGGATTCCGGATGGCCGCCGAACTTCGTCCTGGTGGTCCCGGAGTAACCTCATGGTTCTGCTGCCTCTGCTGTCGGAGGGCTGATGCCCTCGACAGCAGGGAACAGCAAGAAGCGTCGAAACCACTTCTTCAACGTGATCGACGACAACAGCACAGTTGTGTTCCTTGATGCGTAAACAGGCCGAGCGTTCTCCGAGGGTTGGCCGTAGTACTACACCATGCGGACCAACCAGTGTCCTGTGCCGGAGATCCGTCGTTAGAAATTGCGTGAGTGATCTTCGGATGTGCCGGTGCGGCGTCGTGGTCCCGCGTTGGAGCCGTTGTTGCTATCCGGGGAGGAGCGGGCGGCGCTGATGCGATGGGCTCGCCGGGCGACGTCCGCGCAGGCGCTCGCGCTGCGGGCTCGGATCGTGCTGGCCTGCGACGGCCCGGAGGTTCCGTCGATCGTCGGTGTGGCGAGGGAGTTGGGGATCACTGCGGACACGGTCCGTAAGTGGCGTCGCCGGTTCCTCGCCGAGCGGCTGGACGGCCTGGTGGACGAGACGCGTCCGGGCCGGCCTCCCACGATCGCGGTGGACGAGGTCGAAGCGGTGGTGGTGGCGACGTTGGAGGAGATCCCGAAGAACGTGACGCACTGGTCGCGGAGTTCGATGGCGGCCCGCAGCGGACTGTCGAAATCCACGGTGGGACGGATCTGGCGGAAGTCCAGCTCAAGCCCCATCTGGCGGACACCTGCAAGCTCTCCACCGACCCGCTCTTCGTCGAGAAGGTCCACGACGTGGTCGGGCTCTACTTCGATCCGCCTGAGGGGGCGGTGGTGTTGTCGGTCGACGAGAAGTCGCAGATCCAGGCATTGAACCGATCCCAGCCGGTGCTGCCGATAATGCCGGGCATGCCCGAGCGCCGGACCCACGACTACGTTCGCAACGGCCTGACCACGCTGTTCGCCGCGTTCGACACCGACAGCGGGAAGGTCATCACGTCCCTGCACCGTCGGCACCGGCGGCGGAGTTCAGGGAGTTCCTCGTCAAGATCGACCAGGAGGTCCCCGCCGGCCTTGACATCCACCTCATCTGTGACAATTACGGCACCCACAAGACTCCGGCGATTCGTACGTGGATGGCCCAACACCCCAGATTCCACATGCACTTCACGCCGACCGGATCCTCGTGGATCAACCAGGTCGAGCGCTGGTTCGGCTTCCTCACCGACCAGATGATCCGCCGCGGATCCCACAAGAACGTCCAAGCCCTCGAACGCGACATCCGCACCTGGATCAGGCACTGGAACGAGGACCCCACGCCGTTCACCTGGACCAAAACCGCCGACGAGATCCTCGACTCCCTAGCCCGATTCTGCCGACGGATCTCCGGCGCAGGACACTAGCCTCCCCCGGCACCGGCCAGGGCGCGGTGGCGGTGTTCGCGGGGGGAGAGCCCGTACGCGGTCTTGAAGGCGCGGCTGAACTCGGCGGCGCGGGGCAGGCCGCAGCTGGTGGCGACGGCGTGGACGGGCAGGGCGCGCAGGGCGGGGTCGGCCAGGTCGCGGTGGGCCTTCTCCAGTCGGCGGCGGCGGACGAAGGCGGCGACGGTCTCGCCGCCGGACTGCCGGGCGAACAGGCGGTGCAGGTAGCTGACGGAGATGTGGTGGGCGGCGGCGATCACGGCGGGCGTCAGCTCGGGGTCGTGCAGGTGGCTTCGGACGAAGGCCCGGACGTTCTCGACCAGGGCCCGCTGCCGGGTGTCGTCGGGCACGGCGGCCTCGGCGTCCAGTTCCCGGGCGAGCCAGGCGGCCACCAGGTCGACCACGACGCCGCCCAGGCGTGAGGTCTCGGCGGGCCCCAGTACGGCGGCCTGCCGGTCGAGGCCGAGGAGGAACTCCGAGAGCAGCGCGCAGCTGCCCTCGCGGGAGGAGAAGCCGCGGCCCAGCAGGTCCTCCAGCCGGTGCGGCGGCACCGGCAGCAGGGCGGTGGGGAAGTCGACGCCGACGGCTTCGATCCGCAGGTCCCCGGGGGTGCGGGCGGCGCGGGAGCCGAAGGCCCGCAGGTCGAACGGGTGCGAGCTGTCGAGCATGTGCAGGTTGCCGGGCCCGAAGGTCTCGGTGCGCCCGGCGTCGCGGGTCAGGGTGAAGCCGCCGTCGAGCAGCAGGGTGAGGTGGAACACCTCCGGGTCGGAGCGCCGCACCCGGCGCGCGGTGCGGTGGAAGCGGGTCGGCAGGAAGGAGGTCCGCAGGAGGGTCACGGGACCCAGCTCCAGGCGCCGCATGTCCGCCCGGAAGTCGTCGCGGTGGTCGCTGGTCACGTCGCTGTCCCGGGTGCGGCTGACCAACTCCCGCCAGCAGTCGAACCGTTCCTTCGCGGGCACGCCCTCGCTGCTGAACACGCCCGTGGTGCTCGTGTCCACTGTCCGCCCTTCCCTTCCGGGGTCCGTCCCCTCCGTGCCCGGCCGGAGCCCTCCCTCTCCACCCGGTGTCACCGGCTCCTCGCAACCGGTGACACCGAAACCTACAAGGTCGGGCCCGGTGGCCTCCGCCCGGCCCCCGCTTACGGCCGCCGTCCGCGCGATCCCGTTGAACCGGTGGCCGACCGCAGTCCGTTGGCATGAACACAGGGGCCGATGGGCTCCGATCCCATCGCACGACGGCGGCCGGACCCCAGGGCCCGCACCGTCGCCAAGGAGACCGTGCCGCGGCCGGCCAGGACCGGCCGCAGCGGAAAGAGGGGAACGATGAGGAAGACCGGAACGACCAAGCGCACTCTCGCCTTCGCCGGCGCCGCACTGGCGCTGGCCTCGCTCACCGGGCTGACGACCGCCACCAGTGCCTCGGCCGACGTCAACAGCGAGTGGAACTGCTCGCGCAACCCCAGCGGCTGGGACCACATGAACTGGGGCTCCTGCCTGCTGCCCGGCGACTCGCTCGTCTCCGCCAACGGCGCCTACCGGCTGACCTACCAGACCGACGGCAACCTCGTGGAGTACGACCGCTACGGCACCGCGCTGTGGAACACCGGCACCGTCGGCGGCGGCGCGGGCAAGGCGATCATGCAGTACGACGGCAACTTCGTCGTCTACGACACCTTCAAGAACGCCAAGTGGTGGACCGGCACCGCCCTCGGCTGCAACCCCAGCGCCAACTGGGTGCGCATGCAGAACGACGCCAACATCGTCGTCTACCGCCCGCACGACAGCAGCAGCACCTGGACGCCGGTCTGGTCCTCGCAGTCCGGCCGCGTCGGCACCTGCTGACGAACCGCCCGGCCCGGGCCACCCGCCCGGCCCGTGCGTCCCGGCGCCGGCCTCAGCCCTCCTGGGGCCGGCCGGCGTCCGGGGCGCCGAGGGCGAGGGTGAAGCCGAACCGGTCGCCGCGGTAGCGCAGGTGGCCGTAGAAGGACCCCTCGGGGTCGAAGTCCCGCGCCGGCGCGGGCATCCGGGCGACCGGCACGTACGTGGACTCCGGCCCGACGCGTTCCTCCTCCGCGCGATCCCGTTGAACCGGTGATCGACCGCAGCCCGTTGGCATGAACGCAGGGGCCGATGGGCTCCGATCCCATTGCACGACGGCGGCCGGACCTCGGGGCCCGTACCGCCGCGAAGGAGACCGTGCCGCGGCCGGCCAGGAACCGGCCGCAGCGGAAAGAGGGGAACGATGAGGAAGACCGGAACGACCAAGCGCACTCTCGCCTTCGCCGGCGCCGCACTGGCGCTGGCCTCGCTCACCGGGCTGACGACCGCCACCAGCGCCTCGGCCGACGTCAACAGCGAGTGGAACTGCTCGCGCAACCCCAGTGGCTGGGACCACATGAACTGGGGCAGCTGCCTGCTGCCCGGCGACTCGCTCGTCTCCGGCAACGGCGACTACCGGCTGACCTACCAGACCGACGGCAACCTCGTGGAGTACGACACCAACACCGGCTACGCGCTGTGGAACACCGGCACCGTCGGCGGCGGCGCGGGCAAGGTGATCATGCAGTACGACGGCAACTTCGTCGTCTACGACACCTTCAAGAAGGCCAAGTGGTGGTCCGGCACCGCCCTCGGCTGCAACCCCAGCGCCAACTGGGTGCGCATGCAGAACGACGGCAACCTCGTCGTGTACCGCCCCCACGACAACAACAGCCCGTGGACGCCGGTCTGGTCCTCGTACAACGGCCGCGTCGGCACCTGCTGACACCCGTACGCCCCGCACGCCCCGTACGCCCTGCAGGCCCTGTGTGCCCCGCACGCCCTGCCGTCGACGGCCGGACCCGCGGCCGCCGGACGGTCAGTTCGCGTTCGGGGCGTTCGCGGCGTTCGGGACGTCCGGAGCTCCCAGGGCGTCCAGGGCGTCCGGGGCGCCGAGGGCGAGGGTGAAGCTGAACCGGTCGCCGCGGTAGAGGGTGCGTACCTGCTCCAGTGGGCGTCCGTCGGCGTCCAGGCTGCGGCGGTGCAGCAGCAGCATCGGCAGCGCCGGCGGGGTGCCGATCAGCAGCGCCTCGCGCGGGGTGGCCAGCACCGTCTCGATCCGTTCGTCGGCGGCGCCGATCCGTACCCCCTGCTCGCGCAGGTAGCCGTAGAAGGACCCCTCGGGGTCGAAGTCCCGCGCCAGCGCGGGCACCCGGGCGACCGGCACGTACGTGGACTCCAGCCCGACGCGCTCCTCGTCCGCGCGCAGCACCCGCTCCAGGTGCCACAGCTCCTCGCCCTCGGGGACCTCCAGCAGTCGCGCCATCGCCGCGTCCGCGGGCAGCCGGTCCAGGGCGATCAGGGTGCGGCCCGGGCGCAGGCCCTGGCGTGAGACGCCCTCGGTGTAGCTGTTCAGGGACAGCGGCTGCTCGATCTTCGGCCCGGCCACGACCGTGCCCCGGCCCTGCCGGCGCAGCCGGCCCTCCAGCAGCAGCTCGCGCAGCGCCTGGCGCACGGTGGCCCGGGCGACGCCGTGACGCTGCGCCAGATCGACCTCGGTGGGCAGCCGCCCGCCGGGGCCCAGCTCGGCGATCAGCTCCTCCAGGCGGGCCTTGACCAGGTAGTACTTGGGCACCCGGCCGTGCTCGGGGACGCCGGCGCGGGCGGGTTCGGGGACGGCCCGGGGGGTGGGGTGGGTCACCGGTCGAGCCTATCGAGCGGTGCCCGGGCCGTGCGGGCGCCCCGGGGGACGTGGTCGCAGAGGGCCTTCGATCACGGAAGGGTAACGGGTCTGGACTGAATTTCGGCGGTTGTTCATACAACCGTGGATTCACGGAGGGCGCGTCCTCGCCCGCCCGGCCCATCCTCGCTTCCGGTGCAACTGCACCGCACCGCCGACCAGTTGGGAGCCCTCCGTTGCGCACCTCGCGCTCCACCCGCACCGCAGCCCTGGCCGTCACCCTCGCCGCCGCCACCGCCGTCGCCGGGCTGATCGCGCCCTCCGCCACCGCCGGGACCACCGCAGCCGGGACCACCGCAGCCGGGACCGCCGCAGCCGGGACCGCCGGGGCCGCCGCCGGCCCGTACCGGAACCTGCCCGAGGGCACCAAGCAGGCCAAGACCCTGGTCATCGGCGTCGACGGCACCCGCTACGACAAGCTGCTC
The DNA here is from genome assembly GCF_040629945.1 of Kitasatospora sp. NPDC005856. Lineage (NCBI taxonomy): Bacteria > Bacillati > Actinomycetota > Actinomycetes > Kitasatosporales > Streptomycetaceae > Kitasatospora > Kitasatospora sp. NPDC005856. The sequence continues at coordinate 6,399 of NZ_JBEXWT010000108.1, forward strand.
ACCGCCGACGCCCCCAACCTCAAGGCCCTGATGGCCGACGGCATGACCGCCACCAGCAACCTCTACGCCAACCCGCTGGCCCCCACCCTCTCCGGCCCCGGCTGGTCCACCATCGCCACCGGCGCGTGGCCCGACAAGCACCAGGTGAAGGACAACGCCTTCACCGGCTCCCGCTTCGACCTGTTCCCCGACTTCGCCACCCGCCTGGAGAACGCCGACCCCGGCACCTCCACCCTGGTGATCGGCTCCTGGAACCCCATCGCCGCCAACGTCTTCAACGGCCGCGCCGACCTGCGCCTCCAGGAGAGCGAGAACGACACCAAGACCGCCGCCGACGCCGTCGACTACCTCTCCCACGGCAACCCCGACGCCACCTTCCTGCACTTCGACCAGGTCGACGAGGCCGGTCACAACCACGGCGGCACCAGCCCCGAGTACGCGGCCGCCCTCCACTCCGCCGACGCCCTGGTCGGCCAGGTCCTCCAGGCCGTCAAGTCCCGTGCCACCTACGCCTCGGAGGACTGGCTGATCGTCGTCACCACCGACCACGGCCACACCGACGCCGGCGGCCACGGCGGCAACAGCGCGGGCGAGCGCCAGACCTTCCTGATCGCCGACGGCACCGGCTACGCCCCCGGCTCGCGCCGCTACGACGTCAAGCCCGTCGACATCGCCCCCACCGTCCTCAAGCACGAGGGCGTCACCGTCGACCCCGCCTGGCGGCTCGACGGCCGCCCGATCGACGAGATCGCCCCCGACGCCTTCGACGCGCTGCGCCCGAGCCTGCAGGCCCGCGCCGACGAGAGCGGCATCCCGGCCACGGTGAAGGGCTGGACCCACACCCCGCCGGCCGGCTGGAGCATCGACAACTCCCGCATGCCCAGCGGCGGCGTCACCGAGTGGCGCGGCTGGACCTTCGCCACCGACGAGTTCTGGACCGCCGCCCAGCTCGGCCAGTCCCGCGAGACCAACGTGCGCGCCCGCAACGTCTTCGCCGTCGCCGACTCCGACGAGTGGGACGACCAGGCGCACGGCGCCGGCCAGTTCGACTCCACCCTGGTCAGCCCCGCCTACCCGGTGGCCGGCCAGGGCCGCGGCGTGCTGTCCTTCGCCACGAACTACAAGATCGACGGACCGCAGACCGGCGACGTCCACGTGGTCTTCGACAACGGCGCCCCGCAGCCGGTGAAGTCCTACCGCAGCGACCTCAACACCGTCGAGAACCTCCCCGTCACCGTCCCCGCCGGCGCCACCACCGCCCGCTTCCAGTTCCGCTACACCGGCACCAACAGCGCCTTCTGGACCGTCGACCAGGTCGCCTTCACCACCTCCTGACACCACCTCCTGACACCACCTCCTGACCCGCACGGCGTGCAGGCGGGGGAGGGGCACCGGGCGGCCGGGGAGTAGTCTCCAGCCGGTGACACCGACGCCTCCCGCCTCTCCCTCCTCCGCCTCTCCCGTCCCGCCCGGCCCCGCCTGGGCCCCGCTGCTCTCCGCCACCGACGTCGAGCGCAGGACGGCCCTCGGCTGGCTGACCGGGCTCGGCTTCAACCGCGCGGCGCCCGCCGACCTGCTGCTGCGCATCCTGGACACCGGCGAATGGGGCCTGCTGGACCGCAAGGACCTGCCCCAGGAGGTCGTCGACGCCGCGATCGCCCACCCGAGCCGGGAGGTGCGGCTCGGCGTCACGGAGGCCCGCCGGCTGTCACCGGAGCAGTGGGAGCGGCTCGTCGCCGCCTCGCCCGAGCCGCGCCTGTGCCGGCGGTTCACCCTGCTCGCCGAGGAGGCCCGGGGCGCCGAGCGCGCGGCCGAGCGCGACGCCCTCCTGGCCGCCACCCCCGCCGAGCTGGCGGCGATGGCCGCCGAGGCCCCCGACATCGACCCCGGCAGCCGGAGCACCTCCCTGCGGTGGGTCACCGCCCTGCACGCGGACGCCGAGGCCATGCGCCTGCTCGCCGCCTCCCCGAAGCTGCTGGTCCGCCGCAGCGTCGCCAGGGCTCCGCGCCTGCCCGCCGACGTGGCCGAACTCCTCGCCCGCGACGAGGACCGCGCGGTGCGGATCTTCCTGGCCGAGTCCTGCGACGACGCCCCGCCCCGGATGCTCCTGGACATGGCGGCCTGGTGGGACGGCAGCTTCTCCTTCCCCGGCCGCCCGCGCAACCACCCCAACTTCCCCCGCGAGGGCCTGCTGCGCCTGGCCGCCGACCCCAACCCGCTCCTGCGGGCCGCCGCGCTCGACGACCCCGCCGCCACCGGTGCCGACGCCGAGCGGGCCGCCGCGGACCCCGACCCCGTGGTCCGCAAGGCCGCCGCCGGACACCACCGGCTCGCCCCGCAAACCGCGGCCGCGCTCACGGCCGACGCCGACCGCGGCGTGCGGTGGGCCGCCCGGACCAACCCGGCCCTGCCCCCGGAGGACCTGGTGGCGCTGCTGCTCACACCGCGCCGCTCCGAGACCGGTGCCCAGAACCCCGCCGTCCCCGCCGCCGTCATGCACCACATGCTTGACCTCGCCCTCCCGCACACCGGCATCCCGTCGGTGTCGTAGCCCGTCGGTGTCGTAGCCCGTCCGTGCGGCGAGGGCGCCGGTGTCGGTGCTGGTCAGGGCTCCTCGGGGCTGTATAGCCTGACGGGGCGTCGGGCCGGACCGGGACACGGAAGTTCGATGACGAACTCCTCCGGCGGTGGAAGCGGCACCCCTTCCGGTATCGGACAGTGCGCGGAACGACGAGCTGCGCGGCCGGAAGGGGCGATGGCGTGGACTACGGACTGATGTCATTCGGATCGGCGCTCGGGGAGCCCGTCGCCGTCGCGGACGTGGCCTCCGAGTACACCGAGGACGTCGAGCGCGTCCAGGGGTACGGCTACCGCACCGTCCACCGCAGCCCGGACGGGGTCGGGCTCACCGACCTGGCCGTCGACGCCGCCCGGGCGGCCCTGGACGAAGCGGGCACCGACCCCGCCGACCTGGACCTGGTGGTCCTCGCGATCACCGACATCCCCGAGTACCTGTACTGGGACCCGGCCGCGGCCCTCCAGGACCGTCTCGGTGCCCGCCGCGCCGAGGCGGTCCTCGTCAGCCAGGGCTGCGTCAGCGGGATCACCTGCTTCGACCTGCTCGCCGGCCGCTTCGCCACCCACCCCGAGTACCAGCGGGCGCTGGTGGTCGGGGCGAACCGGACGTGCGAGCCGTACTGGAACCGGATGCACACCAACTCGCTGCTGTTCTCCGACGGCGCCGGCGCCGCGGTGGCCGGGCGCGGCCACCCCTCACTGCGCTGGCGGGCCGGCGAGACGATCAGCGACGGCCGCTACGCCGACCTGTTCCGGATGGAGCAGGGCGGGGCGGCCGCCCCCTTCCGCGGCGGCCCGGCGCCCGCGCCCGCCGGTGACGCCTGGGGCCTGATGGAGTTCTTCGACTACGACACGGAGCGCTTCCAGGAGTTCATCGGCCTGATGGGCGAACGGGTGCACGAGGTGGTGGCGCGGGCCTGCAAGCGGATCGGCGCGTCCGTCCCGGACCTGGCCAGGGTGGTGCTGCCCAACGACAACCGCGCCACCCTGACGAAGCTGGCCGACCGGCTCGGCGTCCCGGTGGAGCGCACCAACCTCGAAATCTCCCTGGAGCGGGGCCACTTCGGGGCCGCGGACCACATCCTCGACCTCCAGTACCACCGCGCGGCCGGGCACTTCGGCGACGGCGACCTGATCGCCCTGGCCGGCATGGGGCGCGGCATGCACTGGAGCTGCACGCTCCTGGAGTTCTGACCGGCCGGCCGCCCCGGGACGATCCCCAACTGGTGTGAATGATCGGAAGGTTGGCCGTGCACATGGGCTGTTGCGGGCGGCCGAACCGTCCCTATACTGCCGTTGCCCGTCGACCGGAACCGGCCACGGGCATCCGCTGCCGCGCCCGGCCAGGGCGGCCGGCCGGCCCGTACGAGGGAGAACCGATCATGGTCAAGCACTACCTCAAGTACGCCTTCAGCACCCTCACCGCCGCGATGTTCCTCCACATGGTCTGACCCGACCGTCCGACCCGATCGACGGACCGGCCGGAACCGGCGGTCCGACCCGATCGACCCCGGCCGGGGCCGGGTGGCGCACCGTCCGACCCTGGCCCGGGGAGCCCGCTTGTTCGCGACCGCACTGAGTCAACTGCGCTACGGCGCAGCAATCCTGACGAACCGTCGGATACATCCAGGAGATCTGGAACGCCTCGCGCGCGACCTCGTCGCCACCATCGCCGAGTTCGGCGAACCGGGCGAGGACTCCGCCCTGCTGCCCGGCCGAGCCGGACCCGTCGACCCCAAGGTGCGGCGCGAGGTGACCCGGCGCAGCCTGCGCGCCACCGCCCGCACCGCCGCCCGGCACACCGCCCACTACCGCCGGCAGTTCGCCGAACTCGCCCTCGACCCGGACCGGTTGGAACCCGAGGACTGGTCACGCGTCCCCGTCACCCCCAAACAGGCACTGCGCGCCCAGCCCGCCGCCTTCGTCTCGGACGCCGCCACCCCCGCCCTGATGGCCCTCACCACCGGCACCAGCGGCACCCCCACCGCCGTGTGGTTCTCCCGCGCCGAACTCGACTGCGCCATCGCCTTCAGCACCATCTCCGCCGTGCTCGGCCTCGGCCTGCGCCCCCGCCACACCGTCGCCTACGCCGGCTGCTCCCGCGCCACCCTGCCGCTGGTCAACGCCGAGGAATCGGCCACCCGCGCCGGCGCCGGCTTCGTCCAGTTCGGCACCGTCGCCCCCGCCGTGGCCCTCGACCGCCTCGCCGCCCCGCTCGGCCTGCCCGGCAAGGACCCCCGGATCACCCACCTGACCACCTCCGCCTCCTACCTGGCCGCCCTCGTCCAGGAAGCCGAACAACGCGCTTGGCACAGCGGCGACTTCGGCCTCCAGTCGATCAGCGTCGGCGGCGAGGTGCTCTCCGCGCCCCTGCGCCGCCGCGCCCAGGCGGTGTTCGGCGCCCCCGCCACCTCCGCCTACCTGATGACCGAGATCGTGCCCTCCGGCGCCACCCCCTGCACCCAGGGCCACCTCCACCACACCACCGAGTTCGGACACCTCGAAGTCCTCGACCCGCTCACCTGGGAACCCACCGCCCCCGGCGCCACCGGCACCGTCGTGCACACCCCCTACGTGCCCTACCGCGACTGCACCCTGCTGCTGCGCTACGCCACCGGCGACCTCGTCCGCCTCCCCGCCGAGCCGCCCACCTGCGAACTCGCCCACCTGCCCGCCACCTCCGAGATCCTCGGCCGCTGGAACGGGCCGCTCAGCCGCACCGTCACCACCCGCGAGGTGCTCGACCTGGTCGAGGCCGAACCGCAGGTCCCGCTGCCCGCCCGCCACGCCCTCACCGAAGGCCCCGACGGCCCCCACGGACCCGCCCGCCTGCACCTGCTGGTCGACCGCCTGCCCGCGACCGCCCTGCACGGCCGCCTGGAGGAGCGCGCCCACGCCGCCGACCTGCGGCTGTCCGACATCGTGCTGTACGAGGACCGCGCCGCCATGCCGCCCACCGCGCCCGTGCGCGCCGACCTGCGCGAGCACACCTTCGACGCCCTCGACGCGCTCGACGACCCCGACCGTGCCCCCGGGAGGCGCTGAATGAACGCCGACCCCGCCGCCCTGGCCGCACTGAGCGCCGCCGTCGCCGCCGAACTGGCCCTCGCCGCCCGGTACCTCGCCCGCGTCCGGATGCCCCGCCCCCCGGTCGGCGTCTACACCGGCGGCGACGTCGCCGTCCTGTGCGCCGGCGTCGTCCTCGCCCCGCTGCTCTACGCCGCCCTGCCCGGCGCCGCCGTCTCCGCCGTCTTCGGCCTCGTCGGCTGCCTGGCCGTCCAGTTCACCCTCGCCCCGCTGCTCGCCGGCACCCGGCTGCGCCCCGGCCCGTGGTCCTGGGCCGCCGCCCTCACCGCCACCGCCGCCACCGCGCTCGCCGCCCTCACCGGCCACCCCGGCGCCGCCCGGGCCGGCAGCGACCTGATGATCGCCGTCGCCGTCGTCGGCGTCGCCAACCTCTGGGCCCAGAGCGGCCTGCGTTCCGCCCACACCGCCGCCCTGGCCGCCGTCCTCACCGGCTACGACCTCGCCGCCACCACCCTCACCGACACCACCACCCGCTTCTTCGCCCAGGTCCAGGACCGCCCCTTCGCCCCGCTGCTCGCCCTCACCGGCGGCCCGCAGCCCGTCGCCGTCGGCCTCGGCGACCTGCTGCTGCTCGTCCTGTACCCGCTGGTCGCCGCCAAGGCCCACGGCCGCACCGCCGCCGTCACTGCCGCCCTCACTGGCCTGCTGACCACCAGCGCCGTCAGCGCCTGCTTCGCCGCTGGGTGGCTCACCACCGGATTCCCGCTGCTCACCGCGCTGGGCCCGCTGATCGTCGCCCAGCACCTGTACTGGCGGCGCCGCCACGGCGGCGAGCGGACCACCGCCCAGTGGCGCGCGGGCCACCCGCTCCCGCCGCCCGCCCCCTCCCGCACCGAACCCGCCGCCGCCCTCGCCGCCCCCGTCCCCGAGGGCACACCCCAAGGAACATAGGGCCTGTCTCCTGGATCCTTGCCGGGTACCTCGCCGCGTTGTCGTCGGTCGCCATACCGCTGCACAGGAAGTCGGCCCGGCCGACTTCCTGTGCAGACAGTGGACGAGCTACGCCCAGTCCAGGGCGGGGCCGAGCTGAAATCGAGGCCCTGCCCCTAACGCCGAGTGCCCTCCCCCCACTCCTCCGGCAAGGACAACAAGGTGCCGGCGGCCCGGCCGTTCTCGGCCGGGCCGCCCGAAGGAGAGGCGAGTCGGAATGGCGGCAACTGCTCTGGAGGCCGGTCCATAGAACGGGTGGGCTCGTGTGCAAGCACACGAGCCCACCCGAAAAAGAGCTTGGGAGGCCCCGACCACTTATGGCCGGGGCCGCCGAGCACAGACCCAACCGTCTGCTGCGCAGGAAGTCGGCGGGGCCGACTTCCTGCGCTCATGGACGGGTCGCGCGGGTGCGGCAGTGGGTGAGGGCGTAGGTGATGCGGCGATCGGAGGGGACGGTGGTGACGAGGAGTTCGCCGGCGGCGGTGAGGGTGGTCCAGTAGAGGGCGGGGTCGCCGGTGCGGGGCAGGGGGCGGGCAGCGGCGAGGGAGAGGTAGGCGGCGGTGAGGTTGCCGGTGGTGAACCAGCGCTGGAGGCCGTGCCGGTGGCCGGGACGGATGCCGCCCATGGCGTCGATGGCGGTCAGGAAGTGGTCGACGACGGCGAGTTCGGTTTCGGTGAGGGACTTGGGGATGTCGAAGACGCCGAGGGCTTCGAGGAGTTCGCCGGTGTCGGCCTCGGAGTCGGGGCGGGGGTGGGCGAGGAGGGCGTCGTAGCAGTCGGCCAGGCGGCGGGTGGTCTCGGCGAGGGGGATGTCGAGGGCGAGGCAGACGGCTCGGGCGACGGGCAGGGGCCGGTGGCCGAGGCGGGCGATGAGGGCGTAGGTGGCGGCAGGGGTGGCGCTACGGGAGAGGGTGTGGCGGGCGAGGGTGGTGAGGTTCATGGGGGTTCGGGCTTTCAGGCGACGGGGGCGATGAGGGCCCAGACGAACTTGCCGATGCCACAGGGGCGGGGGACGCTGCCCCAGCGTTCGGCGAGTTCGTTGACGAGGAAGAGCCCGCGCCCGTGCTCGTCATCGGGGGCGGCGGTGCGGAGGGCGGGGTGGGTGGTGTCGGCGTCGTGGACTTCGAGGCGGAGACGGGAGCCGCTGAGGGCGAAGCGGATCTCGATGTGCCGGTCGTCGGGCGCGTCGGAGTGCTGAACGGCATTGGCGAAGAGTTCACACAGCAGCAGCTCGGCGGTGTCGCGGTAGCGCTCCCCGGAGGGCAGCCCGGACAGGTAGGCCCGGAGCAAGTACCGGGCGAGGGGCGCGGATTCGGTCCGTGAGTCGAGGCGCGCGACGAACATGCGGGGGTGGCGGGACGTGAGCATGGGGGAGCACCTCAGGGGGCGGAGGGGGCGTGCGAAGGAGCGCGCACTCATGCTGGCGTGTGGCTGATTGCGTTCCCGGCCTGAAGACCCGGGACGCGGAGGTGGCGCGGGCCGCAGCATCGCTCCAATCGGTAGCGATGCGACTACCCAGCGCACTCAATCTCCCGTAGGCTCCGGAACTGTTCAACTTGTCCACGCCGTTTGATTGGTAGGATGAATAGCCTTGAACAAGCGTGAACTTGACCCTCAGGCCTCCCCGGCGGCTGAGTTCGGGGCCTTTCTCCGCGAGGCCCGCGAGCAGCGGGGCTGGACGCAGGACCATCTCGCGGGGCTGATCGGCTGTACGTCTTCCTTCATCTCGGCCCTTGAAAATGGTCGAAGGAAACCAACTCAACGCATCGCTCGCGCTCTTGACCGGGCATTTGACACATTGCAGGCGGGAACGTTCAAGTACAAGGCCAGCGACGTCAAGCACAGTGCCCTGCTGGAGGGGTTCGCCGAGTTCGTAGCCCAAGAGCGTCGGGCCGTTGAACTGCGGCTCTTCGAACTCGGTATCGTGCCGGGCTTGCTGCAGACGAGGGAGTATGCAACCGCCATCGCGGCGGGTGCCGTACGGCGGCGGAGCATCACGCAGGATCAGGCGGACGAACGGGTACGAGTCCTCATAAGCCGTCAGGCCGCCATGCGTCGGGATCCGTCACCTCTGATTCACGTAGTCATGGACGAGAGTTGTATTCGTCGGCCCGTGGGCGGGGACGCCGTGATGGCGGCGCAGCTTGATCACCTGGTTGAGTTCGCCAACGAGCCGACGGTCCGGCTCCAGCTGGCCCCGTTCGCGCTCGGCGAGGACAGGGCGTTCGATCTCCCGGTGTCCATCCTGACGTTGCCGGACCGGTCGCTGATCTCCTACGCGGAGAGTGCGCATCAGGGGCGCTTGGAGCGGGATATCAACGCGGTGACGGCCGAGTTGGCGGCCTACTATCAGCTGCAGACGCATGCCCTTTCACAAGCGGACTCGGTGGCGATGATCCGCGAGCTACGGAGGCGAGTATGACCCTCGATTGGTTCAAGTCCAGCTACAGCAGCAATGGCGGACAGTGCATCGAGGTATCCGACAGCATGCCCGGCATCGTCCCTGTCCGCGACTCGAAGGACCCGGAGGGCCCTTCTCTGGCTTTCCCGGCCGATGCCTGGTCGAGCTTCGTCGTCGCCGTTCGCTCCGGAGAGTTCGGCGACGTCTGACGCATCATGTGCACCGGCCGAGGCCCCATTGCCCACAGACGGGCAACGGGGCCGCCGTAGTTGTTCAGTGCTCCTATCGGAACTTGGGAACCCCCGAGTGGCGTGCTGGAAATGGACGAGGCCATCGAGGACGGCGTGCGCCGCGAGGTCTACGAGGAGACCGGGATCAAGGTCGGTGTGGAGCGGCTGACCGGCGTCTACAAGAACGTGAACCGGGGAACGTCGCCCTCGTCCTTCGCTGCCGACCGGAGACCAAGCAGACGTGGCTCTCGGAACAGTCGGTCGAGGTCGCTTGGCTCACACCGGCCGAGGTCTCCGAGCGCATGGCCGAGGTCTATGCCGTGCGTGTCCTGGACGGGCTCCGGGACGACGCTGCACCAAGTGTCCGGACTCATGACGGCCGGCACCTGCTGTGACAGGCCAGACAGCGGAAGTGGTGGATCATGCCCAGGCGTGACTACGTGGACGACCCGAACGCCCCGCAGGCGAACTCACTGGTTCCCGCCGCGTCCGTCGTGGTGGTCGACGACGAGGGCCGTGTCCTGCTCCAGCGTTCTCCATCTGCCTCCTCGCGCGCCCGCTCGGCGGCGAACTGCGGGTGTCCGACGAGTCCCACGAGGTGGGATGGTTCACCCCGGCCCAGACGGACGGGCTGCCGATGGTGTCGAGCATCCGCAAGCGGCTGGCCGACTGGCGCACCGGGGCGATCCCCGTGGTGCGTTGGCCACCGGTGCTGCCGCATCGATGGCGGGCCCGGACGGCGCTCAACGCGTGATCCGAAGGAGGAACCGGCATGGCGATCGAGGCGGAACTCAAGGCCGTCGTACGCGACCCCGAACTCGTCCTCGCACGATTGGAGAAGTCGTACGGCGCCGGGCGCGCCGAGGTGTACCGCGACACGTACTACGACGCCCCGGACGGCAGCCTGATGGGAGCCGACCGCGAGCTGCGGATCCGCACCGTTCATGGACCCGACGACACTCGCACCGCGCTCACGTACAAAGGCGCCCGGGTGGACGAGGCGTCCGGGTCGAAATGGGAGGCCGAGACCCGGGTGGAGGACGCCGAGGCGGCCGACGAGATCATCCGGGGCCTCGGCTTCACCCCGCGCATCCGGTTCGAGAAGCGGTGCCGCAACTACGACTTCGAACGCAGCGGTCGGCGCTTCCTCGCCACGCTCGTCCGCATGCCGGAGCTCGACGCGACATTCATCGAGGTCGAGACCGCTGCGGCCGCCCGAGACGGCCTCGGAGCGGCGCTCGACACCGTGCGGGCCGTGCTGGCCGACCTCGGGATCAACGAGGCCGACCTGACAACGGAGCTGTACACGGACGCGGTGGCCGCAGCTCGTACCTGATCCCGGCGGAGCGCTGGTGGCCGACAATTCGCAAACGGCTCGCACTCCGCGTAATCGGTGTGCTACTTTCCGCATCATCAACAGAACATAGGAGACCCCGGCGGTGGTGGAACACCCCGGGGTCGGGCACCAGGAGCAACAGACTCCCAATGCAGATTCATCGTAGCGCTCACACGCGCGCGTTCACCGTCCTTCCCAACGGCCTGTTGCAGGACCGTCGGCTCAGTTACACCGCCCGCGGGCTGCTCGCCGATCTCCTCTCCCGCCCCGACGGGTGGCGGGAGGACGGGCGGCAGATGGCGGACAGCAGTCCGCAGGGGCGGGGCGCCGTCCGGCGGGCGCTCAACGAACTCAAGGACGCCGGGTACTACCGGGTCGACACCGTCCGGATGCCCGACGGGACCGTCCGGTCCGAGGCCCACGTCTTCGACACCCCGCACCGCGCACCGGCTGTCCCCCGCCCGGCTTCCGGCGGGCGAGGGACCGGCGGCGCTGTCACCCCTCCCGTAAAGGACCCGGGACAAGAACCCACCCTCCCGGATGAACGGACGCGGGCCGCCGTGGCCACTCTGTTCCGGGTGATCCGGCCCGAACCGCGTCTGCGTCTCGGCGAGGCCGAGGCGCAGACGCTGGCCCCGCTCGTCGCGCAGTGGCTGGAACGGGGATGCGGCGAGGCCGAGTTGGCCCAGGCCCTGCTCCCCGGGCTGCCGCAGCCGATGCACTGCCCGGCGGCGATCCTCCGGGACCGGCTGCGGCGCAAGCTGCCGCCGGAACGCCCCGAAGCCCCGCCCGCCTCGTACGCCGAGTGCGGCCGCTGCCACGACCCGGTGCCCCGGCCCGGCATCTGCCGCGCCTGCGCGGGCCTCGGTACGAGAACCGTCGCGGTCGGCAGCGGGGCCAAAGCCACCGCCTGCGGCGTCGCCCGCGCCCGGGCTGCCCTGCGCGGGCGCGGGCCCCTCGCTGCGGCGGTCGGCGGCTGAGGCGGGAACGCTCAGCGCATGCACGGTGAGCCAAGCGCAGGAAGTCGGCCGGGCCGACTTCCTGCGCTGAGCGGCCCGCTCCGCCGTTCGTTGCCGCTACGGCCGGGCCGAAGTGGTAACGGGCAACGGGGCGGGAGGCGGCGTGCACGGTGCTCGGCCGCCGTTGCTCGAAGGTCCCGGAGAACAGCCGGTGTTGGGGCGGACGGCCACTGCGCCGGATCCGCCGGGCTACGGGCGGGTGCCCGCCGTGTCGACGACGGCGCGGGCGAGGACGGCCATCTGGCTCGTGACGTCGCCCTTCCTGACGGTCGCCGCGTCGGTGAGGGCCACGGTGCGCTCGCCGAGGAAGGTGTCGTCGGCGCGGTCGAAGATCCACTGAACCTGGACCCGTCCGCCGCTGTCCGTCCGGGCGACCGCGACGCCGGGGACCTTCGCCACCGCCCGGCAGGTCTGACGACGCCCCGGGCGCCCTTGTCAGTGCCGGCCGCCATGATTCCCCCATGACCGAGACCGCCGCCCCGCTCACCTCGCCGTCCGCGTACGCCGACGCCGTCGCCACCGCCGTACAGGCCGCCGCCGCGTACTACGCCGACGGCTCCACCCCGCTCGGGGACGACGAGTACGACGCACTGCTGCGCGACATCGCCGCGTACGAGGGCGCCCACCCCGGCGAGGTGCTGCCCGACTCGCCGACCGGAAAGGTGGCCGGCGGCGCCGCCACCGGCGACGTCCCGCACAGCGCGCCGATGCTCTCCCTGGACAACGTGTTCTCCGCCGAGGAGCTGGAGTCCTGGGCCGCCGGCCTGGAGCGGCGCCTGGGCCGGCCCGTCGCCGCCTGGTGCGTGGAGCCCAAACTCGACGGCCTCGCCGTCGCCGCCCGCTACCGCGCCGGGCGCCTGCAGCAGCTGATCACCCGCGGCGACGGCCTCGCCGGCGAGGACATCACCCACGCCGCCGACGCCGTCCTCGGCCTGCCCGCCGAACTCGCCGAGCCCGCCGACATCGAACTGCGCGGCGAAGTCCTGCTCACCCAGGACCAGTTCGAGCACGCCAACCGGGTGCGCGCCGAGCACGGCGCCACCCCCTTCGCCCACCCCCGCAGCGGCGCCGCCGGCACCCTGCGGGCCAAGGACCGCCCCTACCGGATCGAACTGACCTTCTTCGCCTACGACGCCGTCGGCCCCGAGGGCCTCGACCACAGCGCCCTCCTGGAACACCTCGCCGCCCTCGGCGCCCACACCGCCGCCACCACCGCCGCCCGCCCGCAGCACTGCGCGGGCATCGCCGAGGTCCAGCAGCGCATCGAGGAGATCGCCGCCCTGCGCGCCGCCCTGCCCTTCGGGATCGACGGCGTGGTGGTCAAGGCCGACCTGGCCGCCGACCGCGCCGAGGCCGGCCTGGGTTCGCGCGCGCCGCGCTGGGCGGTGGCCCGCAAGCTGGCCGCCCAGCACAAGGTCACCCGGCTGCTCGGGGTGGAGTGGAACGTCGGCCGCACCGGGATCATCGCCCCGCGCGCCGTCCTCGAACCGGTGGTGATCGACGGCGTCACCGTCACCTTCGCCACCCTGCACAACCCCGCCGACATCGAACGGCGCGGGCTGATGATCGGCGACCAGGTCTTCGTCTACCGCGCCGGCGACGTGATCCCCCGGGTCGAGGCCCCGGTGCTCGACGCCCGCACCGGCGCCGAGCAGCCGATCGCCTTCCCCGAGACGTGCCCGCGCTGCGGCGACGCCATCGACACCACCGAACAGCGCTGGCGCTGCATACGCGGGCGCAACTGCCAGGCCGTCGCCTCCGTCCTCTACGCGGCCGGCCGCGACCAGCTCGACATCGAGGGCCTCGGCGGCACCCGCGCCGTCCAGCTCGTCGAAGCCGGCCTGGTCACCGACCTCGCCGACCTGTTCACCCTCACCCGCGAGCAACTGCTCACCCTGGAAAGGATGGGGGAGACCAGCGCCGACAACCTGCTCGCCGCGATCGAAGCCGCCCGCACCCAGCCGCTCAACCGGGTCTTCTGCGCCCTCGGCATCCGCGGCACCGGACGGACCATGTCCCGCCGGATCGCCGCCCACTTCGGCTCCATGGCGGCGATCCGCGCCGCCGACGCCGAGACCCTGGCCGGCGTCGACGGCATCGGCACCGAGAAGGCCCGCGTCGTCGCCGCCGAACTCGCCGACCTCGCCCCGCTGCTGGACCGCCTCGCCGCCCTCGGCGTGGGCACCGCCGTCACCGCCCCGACGGCCCCCGCCACGGCGGCGGGGCGCAGCGGCACCGGAGACGGGAACGACGGGGACGGCGGCCCGCTGGCCGGCGAGGCCGTCGTCGTCACCGGCAGCATGACCGGCGCCCTCGCCGACCTCTCCCGCAACCAGATGAACGAACTGATCGAACGCGCCGGAGGCAAGGCCTCCTCCTCGGTCTCCAAGCGCACCACCCTCCTGGTCGCGGGCGAGAAGGCCGGCTCCAAGCGCGCCAAGGCCGAGGAACTCGGCATCCGCATCCTCACCCCCGAGGAGTTCGCCGCCCTGGTGGCCTCCCATCTCCCGGCTGGATCCTGACCCCGGCCGCCGGCCGCCGGCCGCCGGCCGGTGCCGCGGGTGAGGGTGAGGGTGAGGGTCCGGTTCGGGGCCGGACCCTCACCCTCACGCGGGTGCGTCGGCGGACTCGGCGGGCCGGGCGGAAAGCGACGGCCTGCCCGATAGTCCGCCCGGTACTGCCCCCGCACTGCCCCCGCGGCCCTACGGCCGGGCCGCAGCGGTGCGGTAGACCTGTCGGATCGGACGCGCGGCGGGGCAGCGCGCCGTGAACACGGGGGAGGGGACGGGCGTGCGCGCACACGAGCGGCAACCGCACGGCGGGTCCGGCGAACGGCCGCGGACCGGCACGCGGAACACCACCCGGGACGACGCCGCGCCAGGCCCCAGGGCCCGGGCGGGCGAGCCGATGACCCCGCAGACGGTGCTCGCCCTGCAACGCGCCATCGGCAACGCCGCCGTCGCACGGCTGATGGAACAGCAGCGGCACACCTGCGGCCCCTCGTGCGGCCACCAGGACCAGCCCGCCGTCCAGCGCTCCACCGTGCACGACGTGCTGCGCTCCGCCGGCCGGCCCATGCCCGACGTGCTCCGCGCGGAGATGGAGACCCGGCTCGGCGCCGACTTCACCGACGTGCGGATCCACCAGGGCCCGGCGGCGGCCCGCTCCGCGCAGGAGGTCGGCGCCCGCGCCTACACCTCCGGAAGCCACGTCGTGATCGGCGCGGGCGGCGCGGACAAGCACACCCTCGCCCACGAGCTCACCCACGTCATCCAGCAGCGCCGGGGCGCCGTCGCGGGCACCGACCGGGGCGACGGGCTGTCCGTCTCCGACCCCGGCGACCGCTTCGAACGCGCCGCCGAGGCCAACGCCCGCCGCGTCATGGCGGCGCCCGCCGCCCCCGCGGCCCCGCTCCAGCGCGCCGCGGCGAGCGCCGGCCCCGCCGCCGCCCCCGGCCGGCTCGACGAGGTGCCGGTCCAGCGCTGGTACGCGGGCGAGCCGCTGCCGCGCACGGTGCGGGACGTCGACATCCAGCCGGACAACACCATCGACCCGGCCGTGGTCGCCGCGTTCGTCGACCAGCTCGACCGCCGGCAGCTGGGCTGGTACGAGCACGACACCGACGAGAACCGGGACACCCGCGCCCTGGTCATCCGCAACACCAGGCAGGTCGTCTCCGAGGACCCCTTCTCGGGCCGGGCGATGGTCCTCTACCAGTGCGGCCTGTGCCACAACGCGACCACCTACGCGGGCATCGACATCGGCCACATCGTCGACTGGAAGCGCTACCTGAAGCAGAAGGGCGTCACCGACCTCGAAGAGGCCAAGGCGGCCTACAACGACCTGGACAACCTGCGGGTGGAGTGCGCCACCTGCAACCGCAGCCACGACTTCGAGGGCAACTCCGAGACCGACGACTCGGGCTCCGACCTCGACAGCTTCGTCGAGGACGACACCGCCATGAACGACGGCTGACCCCTCCCGGTGCCACCCGCGCCACCCGCGCCGCCCCCGCGGCCCGTCGGCACGAACCCGGAGGACGCGAGAGACAGGACGCAGGACGTAGGACCAAAGATCGATGGCCCCGCGCCCCGCACCCCGGTGGAATGGCCGGATGGATCACGCGCCCCACCCCGAGCAGCCGTCCGCCGGCCTCACCGCCGCCCAGCGCTCCGCCTACCTCGACCGCATCGCCCTCCCCGACCCCGCGGCGCCCTCCCCGCAGGCCCTCGCCCGGCTCCAGCTCGCGCACCTGCGCACCGTCCCGTTCGAGAACCTGAGCATCCACCTCGGCGAGCGCATCGACCTCGACCCCGACGCCCTCCAGGAGAAGGTCGTCACCCGCCGCCGGGGCGGCTTCTGCTACGAACTCAACGGCGCCTTCGCCGCGTTGCTCACCTCACTCGGCTACCGGGTGAGCCTGCTGGCCGCCCGCGTCTTCGACGGCGAACGGCTCGGCCCGCCCTTCGACCACCTCGCCCTGCGGGTGGACCTCGACGAACCGTGGCTGGTCGACGTCGGCTTCGGCCGCTTCAGCCGCCACCCGCTGCGCCTGGACGAACGCGGCGAACAGGCCGACGCCGAGGGCGCGTTCACCCTCGTGCCGACCGGCGGGCACGGCGACCTGGACGTCCTGCAGGACGGCACCCCGCAGTACCGCCTGGGCCTGCGCCCGTACCAGCTCGCCGACTTCGCCCCGACCTGCTGGTGGCAGGCCACCTCGCCGCACTCCCACTTCACCCGCTCGACGACCTGCTCGCTGCTCACCGCGGACGGCGGCCGGGCGACCATCAGCGGCAGCCGCCTGATCACCACCACCCCGGACGGCGGGCGCACCGAACAGACCCTCGCCGACGACGAGGCCCTCGCCGCCTACCGCACCCGCTTCGGGATCGCCCTGGACCGCCTGCCGGCCCTGCCGGCCCTGCCGGTCCTCCCGGGCCTCCCGGGCTGAGGGGGGCAGCCCCCGCCGTCGCGCAGCACGACCGCCACTCAGCCGTCGGCCCCCGGGGGCCGAGGGCGGGTGACGCGGACCAGGTCAGGCCAGTACCGCGGCCCGTCGGTCTCGATCCGCCGCACGAAGGGATCGATGGCGCCCAAGGTCGAACGGAGCCCGTCGGCGACCTCCGCGAGCACGGCGTCGCCCTCGCCCGGCTGCTCCTCGCGGTCGCGGTCCATGACCTGCGCGCAGTGCTGCCCGGCCCGTCGGGTCTGTTCCAGCGCCGCCCACCACGGCCCGTCCAGGCCGGAGTCGGGGATGTGGAGGTGCTCCAGGGCGGTCCCGGCGGCGCGGTGGAGCGTGGTGCAGATCCCGGCGAAGCGGCTGCCGTCGAACCGCACCTGCTCGCCCGGGTGCTCCCGCGCCGTCCGGTCGAGCACCTGGACCTCGTCGTAGAAGGCCTGGTACCCCTCGATGAGCGCCAGGGTGTCCTGCCGCCCGCCGACCCGGTACCACATCAACAGCTGGAAGACCCGCACCCGTTCGGACCGGGCGTCGGCCGGACGCTGCACCGCGAGGCCGAGCCCGCCCGCCGAACCCGACCCCGACGCCTGCACGGCGACGGGCCCCAGCGCCAGCGCCCCGACGAGGACCCCGGCGAGCACCGTCCGCCGGGCGCCGGAACGCGCCACCCGGCCCTCCGCCCCCGGGCCGCCGCCCCGGCGGGCGAGCGCGAGCGGCAGCCGCGCCAGTGCCGCGGCCATCGCCGCCCCGAACAGCGCGGGCAGCACCGGACCGGCCAGCACCTGCACCAGCGGCCAACCGCCCCGCGGTACCCACAGACAGCTGTCGCCCATCGTCCGCAGCGGCCCGAGGCACCCGTCCACCGACATCAGCAGGAACACCGCCACCAGCGCGCACGCCTGGGCGATCCCCGCCGCCACCAGCGCCCCGACGAGCCACAGCCGCCGGGACACCAGTGCCACGACCACCGCCGTGACCGCCACCCCGGCCCAGACCGCGACCGTCAGCCACGACACGTACCGCAGCGCGTACCCGCCCCCGCGCTCGCCCAGCGGCGGCCGGCCCGGGTACAGCGCCGCCTTGACCGCCAGCACCCCGACCACGCACAGGACACCGCCCAGCAGCCCGCGGCGCACGGCCCGGCCGAGCCCCCGGTGCCCGCCGAGCAGCCACAGCAGGTACGGCAGCGCCCACAGCACCCCCGCGGCCACGACCAGGGCCGCGGTGCGCCCGTCCGCGCCGAGACGCGGCATCACGGCGGCGATCCACTCCAGCTCGCCCCGGTGCCCCTCCCACCCGTCGGGAAACGCCTGGAGCAGCACCTCCCGGATTCCGCCCTGGACCATGAAGTCCCCGGCGGTGTACAGGTGGCCGCCCTTGGACCACCAGGTCAGCCCGGCCGCGGCGACCGGCACGGCTGCCGCCAGTGCCACCACCGCGGCCACCCGCCCCCCGCGCCCCCGGTCCAGCCCCAGCCGGGCGCACTGCACCAGCCACGGGACGTACGCCAACGCGCCGAGCGGCAGCACGAGCAGGGCGAGCGGATGCTCCGGAAACCAACTCCGACCGGCCGTGATGTCCACGGCCAGCTCGCCGACCACCAGACCGGCGCCCAGCCACAGCCCCGCCCGCAGCCCCTGCGGCCCGGCCGTCCCGCGGTGCGCCGCGTACGCCGTCGACCGCCAGGCCGCCACCGCGAGGATCAGCGCCGTCGGCACGGTGGCCAGCCACACCCCGACCGTCCCGCCGGCGAACGGGGGCAGCAACAGGGGGACGGCGACGCCGGCCGCGCCCAGCAGGAACGTCTGCAGCGGCGCCAGGGTGAACAGCGCCGCCGGATCGTCCAGCGCCCGGCGCCGCTGCGCCCAGGTCGGATGCGACCGCCAGAGGCGGCCGAGCCGGGCGGCCGGGCCCACGGGGTCGCGCACGTCCCACACCCGCCGGTCGGCGCCCAGGGCGACGGCGTCCGCGTCCGCGTACAGCTCCCGGTGGCGCAGCGCGTCGGCGCGGGCCAGGACCACCAGCAGCGCCATCCCCAGCGCGGTGGCCGCCTGCCGCACCAGCGGCGCCCTCCCGGCCGGCCAGAACACCCGGTCGGCGCCGACGAAGAGCCCGAACTCCGCGCCCACCAGCGTCCCGCCGACCACCAGCACGAACGGCAGGGCCACCAGCAGCGCGAACACCCGCCACAGCGCGGTGACCGCGTACCCGAGGTCCACGTCCCGGTTGCGGATGTGCGCGAACTCGTGGAGCACCACGGCCCGGAACCCGGCCGGATCGCTGCGCCGGGTCACCAGCAGCCCCGCGTACAGGCACACGGTGCGGCGGCGTGCGTGGCCGAACGCCACCGCTCCCGGGTCGGGTCGGCCCGGGTCCACCACGAACTCCGGTACCGCGGGCAGCCGGGCCTGCTCCGCCAGGTGCCGCAGCTCCGCCCGCAGCTGCTCGTCGACGGGTTCCAGATGGCGGGAGCGCCGACGCCAGCGGGGCAGCAGCAGGTACAGCGCCGCGGCCGCGGCCAGCAGCAGCGCCAGCGCGACGGGCACCGGCCAGGACGGATCGCCCGGTACGGCGGCCAGGCAGGCGCGCAGGGCCGGATCCGTTCCCGGGGCGACGCTCAGCTGCGCCAGGAAGTCCCCGTTGGGGTCGAACCCGGCGGCCAGCCGGCAGGCGTACTCCGCCGCCCTGCCCTTGCGGGCCAGGTCCAGCATGGTGGTCAGCATGTCGTGGCTGGCCACGACCATGGACAGCAGCAGCAGGCCGAAGCGCAGGGCGGTCCCGGCGGGCAGCACCCGCGGGTCCAGGACCGGCCGGGCGGCGGGCGGCGGGCGGCTCCGGTGGCACCGGCGGCGCGGCGGGTGCGCTCATGCCGGCGGCTCCGGGGAGAGCGGGGCGGCGGGCCCGGAGCCGGGCTCCGCCGGGGGTGCTGGTGGGGGAGCGGCCGGGCCCGGCCCCATGGCCGGCCGTTCCACCACATCCGCGACGACGTCTTGAACCGATCCGGCCATCCGCCCGACCTCCCAGCCGATCTTGCGTCAACTGCCGGTATGTGGGCGGAACTTACCCCCTGCGGTGGGTCGTCATCCAGGAGGTTTCCCCGACCGTGTCCGGCGGACGGGCCCCGGGCCGATCAACGCGGGGCGGGCCGCCCTGTCAGCGGACGTCAATTCGCGGTTTATCGCGCTGCCGCAGAGTGATCCACGGCCGCCGGAGAGACCGGTGGCCCGAAATGGGGGGACACCATGGGAACCTACGCCAGGATCACCGGCACCGTGACGGCCGCGGCCGCGCTCACGCTCGCACTGGCCGGGGCGGCCTCCGCCGCACCGGCCACGGCCACGGCCACGGCCGAGAAGAAGGCCGCCGCGCCCGCCCTCGCCACCGCGGCCCGCAGCACCGTGGTCAAGCTGAACAACTGGACCGGCTGCACCCTCACCAGAGAGAACTGGTGGCTCGACCACGGCATCTGGACCTCCGAGCCGCCGGTGCGCATCTACGCCAACCAGCAGGGCCAGTGGTCCTCGGAGTCCAACGGCTTCGCCACCGGCACCGAGGGCCACGCCCGGTTCTTCAGCGAGAACTGCGCCGACCCGGTCCTCAACGGCCGGATCCTCCAGGTGCACTGGAACAACCCGTACGTGGGCTCCAACACCTACGACTCCAGCTTCACCGACCTGAAGTTCTACGTGCCGCAGCCGGCCGGAGGCGGCGGCAACAACACCACCGCCGAGTTCTCCGCCTGGGCCCGGTAACCACCGCACCACGGCACCACGGCACCACGGCACCACCGCACCACGGTGATACGGCACCACGGGAGCACCCCACCGTGGTGAGCGGCCCGGCCGGTCCGACCTTCGTCGGGCCGGCCGGGCCGCGTTCCCGGCCGCGGCCGACAGCGGCCCGGCGCGCCGTCTGCCCGTGGCGAATCCGCTGCGGGCAGAGCGGGCGCATCCGGGGGCCCTTCCGGGCCGAGAGTGGAGGGGACGGCAACTCCCGCCCCCCGCCTCGACAAGGAGACCCGATGGCACCCCTCACCACGCCCCCGCCCCGCGCGGCGCAGGGCGACACCGCGCCCAGCGCCTTCGACGACCACCTCGCGGCGCAGCTGCTCGCCCAGCGGATCGTGCTGCTCGGCACGCAGGTCGACGACGTGTCGGCGAACCGGGTGTGCGCGCAGCTGCTGCTGCTGTCGGCGGAGGACCCGCGCACCGACATCAGCCTGTACGTCAACAGCCCCGGCGGCTCGGTCACCGCGGGCCTGGCCGTCTACGACACCATGCGGCTGATCCCGAACGACGTCTCCACGCTGGCGATGGGCTTCGCCGCCAGCATGGGCCAGTTCCTGCTCACCGTGGGGGCGCCCGGCAAGCGCTTCGCCCTGCCGAACGCGCGGATCATGATGCACCAGCCGTCGGCCGGTATCGGCGGCACCACCGCGGACATCGAGATCCAGGCGGAGAACCTCCAGTTCACCAAGCGGGCCATCGAACGGATCACCGCCGAGCACACCGGGCAGAGCGAGGAGACCATCGCGCGCGACGGCGACCGGGACCGCTGGTTCACCGCCGAACAGGCCAGGGAGTACGGGCTCGTGGACCGGGTGGTGGAGTCGGTCGCCGACATCCGCCCGGCCGCCTCCCGCCGACGGATCGGACTGTGACATGGGCTCGTACACGGTTCCCTACGTCATCGAGCGCACCGCGCAGGGCGAACGCACCTACGACGTCTTCAGCCGGCTGCTGAACGAGCGGATCATCTTCCTCGGCACCGAGATCGACGACTCGGTCGCCAACGTGGTCATCGCCCAGCTCCTGCACCTGGAGTCGGAGAACCCGGAGCGGGAGATCTCGATCTACCTCAACTCGCCGGGTGGATCGTTCACTTCGCTGATGGCGATCTACGACACGATGACCTTCGTGCAGGCGCCGATCTCCACCTTCTGCGTCGGCCAGGCGGCCTCCACGGCGGCGGTGCTGCTGGCCGGCGGAGACCCCGGGCGGCGGTTCGTGCTCCGGCACGCCCGGGTGCTGCTCGGCCAGCCGGCCAGCGGCGGCCGGCAGGGGACGGTCTCCGACCTCAGCCTCGCGGCCAAGGAGATGGTCCGCATCCGCTCGCAGGTGGAGGAGGTCCTGTCCCGGCACACCCGGCACGACGCGGCGACGCTGCGCGCGGACATGGACCGGGACAAGGTGCTCACCGCGGAGGAGGCCGTCGCCTACGGGATCGCCGACCAGGTGCTGAACCGGCGCCTGGCGTCCGCCTGAGAAAGTGTTGGGTAATTGATCAACTGCGTGCCGTGATGGACTGGTGGTGATCTTCGCGGTGAAGAGTCCGCGAAGATCATCGCCATGTGTG
>NZ_JBEXWT010000109.1:0-27675 GCF_040629945.1 Kitasatospora sp. NPDC005856
GCTTCCTGGGCCCCTGCGGCTTCCGGTCCCTACGGATCTTGAAGTCCATCGCACACCTTGAGCTGGGGTGTTGCGACGACCGTTAGAACCCAAGCACGCTGCGGCCGGGGGCTCCGGCGTCTCCGGGGACGCGGGTGTTCACATGCGGTGTCCGTGTGCCGGTGTTCACGTGCGGAAGCCCAGGTGCGTCTGCTCACGGGGGATGTTCCCGCGTCGGCGTCCACGGGTGGCTGTCCGTGCGTCGGCGTCCACGGGTGGCCCTCCGTGCGTCGGTGTCCACAAGCGGGCGTCCACGATTCGGACACGTCGTGTGAGACGGGACGCAACCGCTGGTCACGGCCTTGTCAGCGTCATGATCCGTGGCCGAGGATGGCCACCGGAGCACCACTCCGCCCGGTGGCGGGACTGCGCCAGTACTGGCGCGCGGGTCGGGGTAGGAGCGGGCCAACGGGAACGGGCGAGCAGGGGGAGTGGGCGTCGTGTCCGATGCAGCACTGGGGCGGGCCGGCGGACAGGCCCTCGGCGCGCTGGGACTGGCGGAGCCGGACGGGCAGGTCTACGCGGCACTGGTGGCCAACCCGCAGTCCACGGCGGAGGAGCTGGCGGAGACCTGCGGGCTGACGTTCCAGCAGAGCGTGCGCGCCCTGGACCGGTTGGCGCAGCAGGGCATGGCCACCCGGGCCCCGGTGGACCGCCACCGCTACCTGCCGGTCCCCCCGGACGTCGCGATCGGCACGCTGATCGGGCACCGGGAGTCGGAGCTGCGGTACGCCCGGGCCGAGATGCACCGGCTGATGGACGCCTTCCGGGAGGCCTCGCGGTACACCGACCCGGCGCACTCGGTGGAGGTGCTGACGGGCGGCGAGGCGATCGCCCAGCGGCTGGAGCACATCACCGAGACCAGCCGGTACCAGGTGCGCGGCTTCGACCGTCCGCCGTACATCCAGGACCCGGTGGCGGCGATGCCCCTGCAGCGGCGGCGGCTGCGCGAGGGCGTGAAGTTCCGGACGATCTACGACCGGGAGGCGGTGGCCTGGCCGGGGCGGCTGGAGAAGAACATCCTGGCCGGTGTCGCGGACGGCGAGGAGGCGCGGGTCCGGTCGGCGCTGCCGATGAAGATGATCATCTCGGACGACCGGATGGCGATCATCCCGATCAGCGTCGGCGACAGCGTGCTGGACGCCGCGTACGTGATCCACCCTTCGGCCCTGCTCCAGGCGCTGGACACGCTGTTCGAGGCGGAGTGGGAGCGGGCCGTGCGCTTGCAGGCGGAGGTCGGCGCCGCGGACGGCGAGTCGGGGCCGGACTCCGACCACCGCAAGCTGCTGGGCCTGCTGGCGGCCGGGCTCACCGACGAGTCGATCGCCCGCTCGCTCGGCTGGAGCGCCCGGACCACCCAGCGGCGCCTGCAGAGCCTGATGCGCTCGCTGGGCGCCACCACCCGCTTCCAGGCCGGGATGGCGGCCCGGGAGCGGGGGTGGCTGTAGGGGCGCTCCCCGGTCGGGATGCGCTCCTCGGTCGGGATGGGCTCCTCGGCCGGGATGGGCTCCTCGGCCGGGATGCGCTCCTCGATCGGGATGCGCTCTCCGGTCGGGGGACGTTCGCCCGGTCGCGCCTCGTCAGCTCCAGGGGCTGAGCGAGACCCAGCGGCCGTCCGGGCCGCGCTCGACCTTCTGCAGGCCGACCACGGCGGTGCGGTTCAGCCGCCCGTAGACGTGCGGGAACAGCACACCGGGGGTGGCCCCGGGCGGCGGTGCGCCGTGCGGGGCCTCCCACTTCACCATCGGCTCCACGAGCGACTCGTCGATCAGCAGCACCATCAGCGGGTCGGGGGTGTCGGCGAAGAAGGCGTTGGCCACCGCGAGGGCCGTCTGCTCGTCCGCCGAACAGTGGATGAACCCGTCGGTGAGCAGCGACGCGGTGGCGTACGGGCGGCCGGGGTCGGCCAGCCAGTCGTCCAGGGGAGCAAGGTGGAGGATCATGTTTCCTTTTCTACCCGTTGTCTCCGGATTGGTCCTGAGCGGCCGTCATCGGCACGGCGGTGTCCGCCGGTCGTCCGTAGGCCGCCCGTAGCGGTCAGAGCCCGGCCACCTTGGCGGACGCGGACACCTCGTACACCAGGGTGAGGGTGCGCCGGGCGCCCGGGGCGAGCGGGACGTCCCAGCGGACGATGCCCTCGGCGTCGAAGGAGTCCGGGGCCGGGGAGCACTCCTCCTTGCGCAGCCGCACCTCGACCGCCGACACCTCGGAGACCGGCACCCGCTCGCGCACCGAGACGATCCGCTCGTCGTGCTCCTCCGGACCGGAGAAGCGGGACAGGTGCAGCCGGACCGTCCGGGTGGTGGTCTGGCGGCCGGTGAGGCCGGCCGTGGCCTGGCGCTCCTCGGTCTCCCGGACCACCCGGTAGCCGTCCGAGCTGCCGAAGGACAGTTCGGCCTCGGCTCCGGCGGCCGTGAAGCGCAGCTCGCCGCGGCCGGTGAACCCGCTGCCGCGGACCAGCTCGACCGGGCCGGCCAGCAGCGGGTGCCCGGCCGCGTTGCGGAACCGGACCACCTGGGTGACCAGCGGGGACAGCTCCGGGGCGCTGGCGTACTCGCTGCTCGCCGACCCGGTGAAGGCGCCCAGCGGCACCCGGTGGGCGCGGCCGTCGGAGGGCACCGTCGCGGGAGCGGGGGCGGGCAGCACCCGGACCTCGCCGCCGTCGTCCACGCCCGGCACCCCGGAGGCCGGGCCCAGGGTGGCGACCGCCTCCTCGCGCAGCTCGACCTCGACCGTGCGGCGCTCCTCGTCGGTGCGCTCGCGCAGCACCAGGACGTCCTCGGCGACCGCCGGCGGGGCGGTGGCGAGGGCGGAGCGAGCGGTGGAGAAGGTGAGCCGGACGTTCGTCCAGTCCTCGCCCGTGCGCTGCCAGACCACCGCCTCCGACTCCAGGCGCAGGCCGCTGCCGTCCAGGGTCGCCCGGTAGGAGGGCCGCCACAGCGCGCAGGGCACCAGGTGGGAGACGGTCAGCTCGGCGGGGCCGGGCCGCGCGGCCTCCATGGTGAGCTCCAGGTGGGCGGTCAGTTCGGCCGGCTCCTCCTCGGCCTCGTCCAGCGCGATCAGCGCCTGGGAGCGCTCCTGCTCGAGGCGGCGCAGCCGGGAGTGGATGGCGCGCAGCTCCTCGCCGTAGCGCTCGCGCTCGGCGTCCACCCGGCCGAGCTCCCGGGCCCAGCGATTGGGTTCGAGCTCGCCCAGGCCGGCGCCCTCGCCGATCTCGCGCAGCAGGTCGGCGGAGAGCTGGGCGAGCAGTGCCAGCCGGGCCTCCAGGCGGGCTCGGGTCTGGTCCGCCAGCCGGGTCTCGGCATCGAGCCGGTGCAGCCGGTGGCGCAGGTCCGAGTCCTCCGGCCCGGGCGGCAGCGGGGCGCGCGGGGCCCAGCCGCGCACCAGCCGGGCGTCCAGCACCCGGACGCCGTCGGTGGCGGACTCGGCGCGCAGGGTGCGGTCGACGGCGAGGGCGGTGAGCGGGCCCAGGCGCAGCCGCTGCACGCCCGCGGCGAGCCCGACCGTCGTGGTGCGTTCGACCTGGCCGCGGTCCTCCAGGCAGGTCACGGCGGTGACGGGAAGGGGAAGGGTCTCGACGGTCATTGCTCAGTTCCTCCGGTTTCCGCCGACGAGGGCCTTTCCGGCCGGGATCTTGATCAGGTAGCCGCCGTCCAGCTCGGTGCGCCCGCCCGGCGGCAGGTCGACGCGCCAGAGCCGGGTGCTGGGCGGGCAGTCCGGTGTGGAGACGGTCGGCGCGTGCCAGTCGGCCCGCTCCTCGATCCGGATCTCGGCGTCGGACGTGACCGGCACCCGCTCGCGGACCTCCACCGTGACGGCACGTCCGAGCCGGTTCGCCAGCTGGACGTGCACCCGGTGGTCGAGGACGGTGCTGTTGCCCTTCAGCATGCCGGTGGTGGACTCGTGCAGCTCGGTGCGGCGCGCCACCTCGATGCTCTCGGCGACGCCGATGCCCAGCCGTCGGGTGCCGCCGGGCGCCAGGGTGGGCAGGGCGGCGGTGAGCAGGAACTCGTCGTCCACGGTGACCTCGGCCGGGCCGGCCAGGACGGCCTGGTCGGTGCGGTTGGCGAGCACCAGGGTCGCGTACACCTTCTCCTCGACGGCGGGGACGGTGACGTACTCGGGTCGGACGGCGAGGGGGATCTCGCCGACGGTGACGGTGTGCCAGGTGCCGTCGGACGGGATGTCGGCGGGGGCGGCGGCGTCGAAGCGGTGGTCGAAGGAGCCGGCCGACTCCCGGGGCGCGACGGCGTGCCGGGGCAGGGCGAGGGTGCGCAGCTGCGCGGCGCCGCTGTCGCCGAACGCCGTCCAGGCCCGTTCCGCGCGGTCGATCCGCTCGGGGCGGGGGCGCAGGGTGCCGCGCCGGGCGGCGGGCTCCTCCGGGCCGGCCAGGACGAGGTCGGGATAGTCGAGCAGAGTGGCGTCCGGGGCGAGGCCGGGCGGCGGCGGGGGCGGGGCGGCGTGGCCGACGCGGCGGCGGGCCTTCGCGGGCGGGAGACCGCCCGGAGCCTGCGGCAGCGGTGCCGAGGCGGCGACCGGGACGGGCACCGGCGGCGGCGCGCCGTAGCCGGCGAAGCCGCCCGGGGCGACCGGAGGCGGGGGCATCGGCTCGTCGGCGCTCAGCAGGCCGCCGCCGTACGGGGCGCCGGAGAACTGCTCGTCGGCCGCGAAGGCCTCGGCCCGGGGGCCACCCGGACCGGCGCTGCCGGCGCGTGTGGCGCGGATTGCAGGGGCGGCGGGGACGGGCGTCAGGGCGGAGGTGACGATCGGGCGGTGGTGCGGTGCGGGGCGGTCGGTGTGCGCCGCGTCGTAGCCGGTGAAGAGGTCGCTCAGACCGGCCGGCGGCTCGCGCCAGCCGGAGGGCGGCGGGGCCGGCTGGCTGCGTCCGATCCGCAGCGAGGCGAGCCGGGGCAGGTCGGTGCGGCGGTCGAGGTCGGCGGTGGACAGGGCGAGGCGCACGCCGGTCCAGTCTTCGCCGGTGCGCTGGGCGACGGCGGCGCGCAGGACCAGGTGGGCGGTGTCGTCGCCGGTCCGGTAGGAGAGCCGGTAGGCGGGCACCCAGCGGGCGGCGGGGACGCCGTACTCCAGTTCCAGTTCCAGTTCCAGTTCCAGGTCCAGGTCCTGGGTCGGGTTGAGGTCGGAGTCGAGGTCGGAGTTGAGGTCGGGGTGGTCGCCGTCGGGGGTGGGGGTGCCCGCGGTGGTGAGGGTGAGCAGGACGGTGGTGCTGGTGCCGACCGGCTCGACCCGGGCGGCGGTGGACGCGCGCTCCAGCCGGTCGGCGGCCAAGTCGCGCTCGTGATCGGCGAGTTCCAGCTCCCGGGTGAGCTCCTCGGCGCGCTCCTGGAGCCGGGACAGCCGCTCGTCGACGAAGTCGGCGAGCTCCAGCCACGCGTCGGCGGGCGTGCGGCGCAGCGGCTCGTCGCGTCGGCGCTGCGGCGGGACGGCGCGCAGTGCGGAGGTCTCGGCGATCGAGGCCAGGACCAGCCGGTGACGTTCGGCGAGCGTGCTGCGGTGCTCGGTGGCCTCGTCCAGCGCCCGCTTCAGGGCTGGGAGTTCGTCCGGCTCGCGGAGTTCGGCGAGCAACTCCAGCCGGGCCTCGGTGACGGCGGTTCCGGCCGGCCCGGCGAGCACCCGGGCGCGCAGCGAGCGGCCGTCCAGGGCGGCGGGCAGGCCGGTCAGACGCAGCCGCCCACCGGGCGGGACCGGGACGGTGGCCCGTCGGCGGCACACCGCGCCCTCGGCGTACACCACGACGGAGTCCAGGACCGACGGGTGGGCCGGTACGGTCGGCGGTTTCGACTGCCCGCTCCGGCCGTTGTGCTGATCGTCCATGCGCAACCCCTTCGTTCGCGTGTTCCCCGCTGTGGTCCCCGCCGCGTGGCGCCGGTGGCGTGGTGCTCGTCGTGTCGCTGTCGGTCTGTTTCTTCCGCGTTGCCCACATTCCGTGCGGCCGGCGCCGTCCCCCCGGGCGGCCAGTCTGCCCGGCTTCGGTGCGGGCGTCGCAGGATTTCCTGGTCCGGCGTGTGCACTGAGTGGGACGGGGCGGGCCTCGTGGCGGTTGCCGGTGCCGGAAGCTGCCGGGCCGCCGTTCCGGTTGCCGGGTGGTGGGTGGGGACTCGGCAGCGTGGATGAGGGAGGATGGGGCGCGGGTGCTCCCGGACGGTCCCGGCACCTGTCGAGATTCATGATGAGGAGAGCGACCCGCCATGCGCACTGCCGTCGTCGTCGGCACCGGACTGATCGGCACCTCCGCCGCGCTCGCGCTGACCGCTCGAGGTCTGACCGTCCATCTGGAGGACGCCGACCCGGACGCGGCCCGTACCGCCGAGTCGCTCGGCGCGGGCATCACCGACCCGGTCGACGGCCCCGTGGACCTGGCGATCATCGCCGTCCCGCCCGCTCTGGTCGGCAAGGTGCTCGCCGACTGCCAGCGCCGCAACCTGGCGCACTGGTACACCGACGTCGCCAGTGTGAAGGCCGGTCCGCGCGGTGAGATCGCCGAGCTCGGCTGCGACACCGCCCACTACATCGGTAGTCACCCGATGGCCGGCCGCGAGAGGTCCGGCCCGCTGGCCGCCCGCGCCGACATCTTCGAGGGCCGCCCCTGGGTGCTCACCCCGACCGAGGACACCGACACCGAGACGCTCAACGCCGCGCTGGAGCTGGTCGCGCTCTGCGGCGCGGTGCCGATCGTGATGGACGCCGCGGAGCACGACCGGGCGGTCGCCCTGGTCTCGCACGCCCCGCAGCTGGTCTCCTCGCTGGTCGCGGCCCGCCTGGAGAACGCCGACGAGACCGCCATAAGGCTCTCCGGCCAGGGCGTGCGCGACGTCACCAGGATCGCCGCCTCCAACCCCGGCATGTGGGTCGACATCCTCTCCGCCAACGCGGGCGCGGTCGCCGACGTCCTGGAGGGGGTCGCCCGCGACCTCGGCACGACGGTCACCGCGCTGCGCGCCATGGAAGCCGTCGAGGAGAGCGAGCGCCAGGCCGGTGCGGCCGGGATCGTGGAGGTCATGCGGCGCGGCAACACCGGTCAGGCCCGCATCCCCGGCAAGCACGGTGCGCCGCCCACCCGGTACGAGACCGTGGCGGTCGTGCTGGGCGACCAGCCGGGCGAGCTGGGCCGGCTGTTCGGGGAGGTCGGCGACGCCGGGGTCAACATCGAGGACGTCGTCATCGAGCACTCGACCGGGCAGCAGGTCGGCTTCGTCCAGCTGTCGGTGGCGCCGACGGCGGTGAAGCGGCTGACGAAGGCGCTGCGGGCGAGCGGCTGGAGCGTGCGGGACTGACGGTTCGGGCCCGCCGTACCCGGGGGCTCGACCGGTTGGGCGTGATCGGCCGGGCTTGATCGGTCGGGCTTGATCGGTCGGGCCGGACGGTGGCGGAGAGGGACACGGCGGCGGTCCATTAACCTTGAGGGAGACAATCCCCGGTCGTCCGCCTGCCCAGGCTCCGGCCCCCATGCTCAGAGAGAGGTTCGCCCCGTGGACACTGCCGACCGAGCGCACGCCCCGGTCGTCGTCGCCATCGACGGACCCTCCGGCTCCGGCAAGTCGACCGTCTCGCGGGCGGTCGCCGCCCGGCTGGGCCTGAGCTTCCTGGACACCGGCGCCATGTACCGGGCGATGACCTGGTGGATGCTGGCCAACGACGTCGACGTCGACGACCCGGAGGCGGTGGCCGTCGCGTGCGGCAAGCCGGTGATCGTCTCGGGCACCGACGCCGACGGCCCGACCATAACGGTGGACGGCCAGGACGTCTCGGGCCCGATCCGCGGCCCCGAGGTGACCGCCAAGGTCAGCGCCGTGTCCGCGGTGCCGGCCGTACGGTCCCGGCTGGTGGAGCTGCAGCGCGGCTGCGCCGAGGTCGCCGAACGCGGCATCGTCGCCGAGGGTCGCGACATGGGGACCGTGGTGTTCCCGGACGCCACCGTCAAGGTCTTCCTGACCGCCTCCGAGGAGGCCCGGGCCTCGCGCCGGGCGGCCGAGCTGCGCGCCAAGGGGGTGGACGAGGCGACCATCACCGCGATGGCCGCAGACCTCGCCCGCCGCGACGCCGCCGACTCCTCCCGGAAGACGGCCCCGCTGGCCCAGGCCGCGGACGCCGTCCTGGTGGACACCAGCGACCTCACCCTGGAACAGGTGATCGACCGGATCGCCGGGCTGGTGGAGGAGCAGGCCGGACTGTCCTCGGTCTGACCGGTCGGCCGATGACCGGCGGCCGGTCCATGGCGGTCGGCCACCGACCGCCGACCGGCGACCAGGCACTGAAGTGAACCGCGGGCCGCCGAGGCGCCCCGGAGACAACCATCGCGCTGCCCCGAGCGGGGCAGGTACGCACGGCACGCCCCTGGGAAGGGCCGGGCCGGGAAACGGAACAGACGAACATGACCGCAGAGCACGCCGCCACCGGCCACGGTGAGCTGGACGCCGCCGACTACGCCGAGTTCATGGCACTCGCCGCCGAAGAGGGCTTCGACCTCGACGGCCTCGACGCCGTGGACGGTGCCGAGCACGGCCGACTGCCGGTGCTGGCCGTGGTCGGCCGCCCGAACGTCGGCAAGTCGACCCTGGTGAACCGCATCATCGGCCGCCGCGAGGCCGTCGTCGAGGACAAGCCGGGCGTCACCCGCGACCGGGTCACCTACGAGGCCAGCTGGAACGGCCGCCGCTTCAAGGTGGTCGACACGGGCGGCTGGGAGATCGACGTCCTCGGCATCGACGCCATGGTGGCCGCCCAGGCCGAGCTGGGCATCGAGCAGGCCGACGCGGTGCTGTTCGTGGTGGACGCCACCGTCGGCGCCACCGACACCGACGAGGCCCTGATCAAGATCATCCGCCGGGCGGGCAAGCCGACCGTCCTGTGCGCCAACAAGGTCGACGGCCCCTCCACCGAGGCCGAGGCCGCCTACCTGTGGTCGCTCGGCCTCGGCGAGCCGTACCCGGTCTCGGCCCTGCACGGCCGCGGCTCGGGTGACCTCCTGGACGCCGTCATGGACGCGCTGCCCGAGGCCCCGCCGCAGACCTTCGGCGACGCCGCCCCCGGCGGCCCGCGCCGCATCGCGCTGATCGGTCGGCCCAACGTCGGCAAGTCCAGCCTGCTGAACAAGGTCGCCGGCGAGGAGCGCGTCGTCGTCAACGAGCTGGCCGGCACCACCCGTGACCCGGTCGACGAGATGATCGACCTCGGCGGCAAGACCTGGAAGTTCGTGGACACCGCCGGTATCCGCCGCCGCGTCCACCTGACCGCCGGCGCCGACTTCTACGCCTCGCTGCGCACCGCCGCCGCGCTGGAGAAGGCCGAGGTCGCGGTCGTCCTGATCGACGCCAGCGAGACCCTCGCCGAGCAGGACACCCGGATCATCTCGATGGCCGTCGAGGCCGGGCGGGCCGTCGTCGTCGCCTACAACAAGTGGGACCAGCTGGACGAGGAGCGCCGCTACTACCTGGAGCGCGAGATCGAGCGCGACCTCGTCCAGGTGCAGTGGGCCCCGCGGGTCAACGTCTCCGCCAAGACCGGCCGGCACATGGAGAAGCTCGTCCCGGCGATCGAGACCGCGCTGGAGGGCTGGGAGACCCGCATCCCCACCGCGCGCCTGAACGCCTTCCTCGGCGAGCTGGTCGCCGCCCACCCGCACCCGATCCGTGGCGGCAAGCAGCCGCGCATCCTGTTCGGCACCCAGGCGGGCGCCCGTCCGCCGCGCTTCGTGCTGTTCGCCTCGGGCTTCCTGGAGGCCGGCTACCGGCGCTTCATCGAGCGCCGACTGCGTGAGGAGTTCGGGTTCGTGGGGACGCCGATCTCGATCTCGGTGCGGGTCCGGGAGAAGCGCAAGAAGAAGTAGCGGTAGCAGTAGGGGGAGAGGTAGCAGCGGGCAGGAGTGGTCGGTCCGCTGACCTACGGCCGGAGGGCCTCGCCACGGTGGTGGCGGGGCCCTCCGGCGTTTCCGGGGAGGGGGTTGCGTTCGGCCTGGTCGGGCTCGGCCGACTCGGTCCGGGTCGGTTCGACTCGGTCCGGGTTGGTTCGGCCTGGTGCGCCTTGGTTCGGTTGGGCTCGGCCGGGTCGGGGCGAGCCCAACCGGGTCGGGTGTCCGGGGTACGGCGGGCGTCAGCGGTGGTCGGCGGTGGGGCCCGGGGGCAGGGAGAGCATCTGACGGTGGCGACCGCCGGAGGGCCGGGTGGGGGCGAGGCCGTCGACCGTGCCCATCACCGGGGCGGGTGCGGGAGGCGCCGGGGGCGGGGGTGCGGGGACCGGCAAGGGGTGCGGTGCCGCGCCCAGATAGCCGGATGCGACCCAGCCCTGACCGTTGGTGAACTGGGCGGCGGAGAGGGCGGGTTGGTCCTGGGCGGGGGCTGGGGTGGGGTGGCCCGGGCCGTCGCCGGCGGGTGCGGGTGAGGGCGCGTGGGCGGGCGAGCGCGTGTGCGTGGGCGGGTGTGTGGGCGGGTGTGTGGGCGGGTGTGTGGGGGCGGTGCCGGTGGGCTCGGAGTGGCCGACGGAGTGGCCGTGGTGGCGGCCGGTGAGATGGCTTCCGGCGGTGTGTGTACCGGGGTGACCGCCGGTGTGGGTGTTGACGTTGGTGTGGGTGTTGGCGTGGATGGTGGCGTGGGCGGCGCCGGAGTGAGCGCCGCTGTGGCCGTGTGGCTGGGTACCGGCGTGGCCGTGCTGCTGGCCGCCAGTCGGCCCGGAGCCGTGCTGCTGGGGGCCCGGCATGAACTGGGGGAGGCCCGGCACCTGGCCCGCGAGGGTGTGGAAGGCCTGCTGCTGGGGCGGGTACGGCTGCTGCTGCTCGCCGAGCAGCGGGTAGCCGTCACGGACCGCGAAGCCGGTGAACTTCAGGTCCTCCTCCCCCGAGCGGTCGCCGGGCAGGGCACGGAAGAGGCGCCGGTACTCGGAGTACAGCTCGTCGTAGATCGGCGTGGCGGAGTGCGGGTGCTCGGCGTCGTACGACGGGCGCATGCCCGGGATCGAGCGCGAGGCGGTGGCGGACCGGCCGGGGGACGCGGAGACGTCGTAGCTGTA
This sequence comes from Kitasatospora sp. NPDC005856, assembly GCF_040629945.1. Taxonomy (NCBI): domain Bacteria; kingdom Bacillati; phylum Actinomycetota; class Actinomycetes; order Kitasatosporales; family Streptomycetaceae; genus Kitasatospora; species Kitasatospora sp. NPDC005856. The sequence goes on from NZ_JBEXWT010000109.1 coordinate 11,059, forward strand.
CACGTAGGGGCCAACGAGCGAGAGGGGCGGGGGATGCGGGGCGTGGGGGTGCGGGGGCTTCTCCACGCCGGAGCGTGGAGGGGAGGGTGCGCCGGGCGGAACGCGGGCGCGCCGGGGCGTCGTCCGTACGGTGCGCCGGGCCGGCGGCGCGGGGGCACAAGGCCGTGGTGCAGCGGCGGCGACGCGCTGGGGTGCGGGACGGGCGGGCGCACTGGGCAGGCCGCAGAGCGGGGCACGTGGGGCAGGCGGCAGGAGGGGCGTACTGGGTAGGCGGTCGGCGGGCGCGCCGAGGTGCGCTGGCCGTGCCGGGCGCGCGCCCGCCGGAAGGCGGCCACGGGGGTAGGCGGCCGCCTTCCGGCAGGTCGGGCGGGGCGGGGCGGGGCGCCGAGACGGATCAGGTGCCGGCGAGCGGGAGGGAGGCGGAGACCACCTGGCCCAGCGCCACCGCCCGCTCCAGCGCCTGGCGCAGCAGGTCCTCGCGGGGCTGCCGGCCGACCATGCCGGCCGGTACGGCGTACATCGTCACCTCGGAGAGCTGGCTCGCGGCCATCCGCCAGGCATCGGTGACCTGGAGCGGCTGGTGCGCCTGCCACCAGCCGGTGCTGCCGCCGGCCGCGGCGGGCTGGAGGATCGCGTGCAGCTTGCCCATCGCGACCAGGACGGACCAACCGGGCAGCTGATCCGGGGTCTCGTCCAGGTCGGTGACGGGCTGGAAGCCGGCGTCCTGGAGCAGGTCGAGGAACTCGTCCTCGCCCGAGGTGCTGCCGGGGCGGCCGACCGGCCCGGTCGGCTCGACCACCAGTGAGGCGTGACCGACCTTGCCGTGCAGCACCAGCCCGCAGGTGATGCCGAGGATGGCGGCCTGGCCGGGGGCGGTGGGCTGGGTCGGGTCGGGTCCGGGGGGAGCGGCCGCCGGGGGCGGGGTCGGCGCGGGGGCGGGGGCGGTGAGGTCCGGGCCGCCGGGCCGGGACTGGCTGATGCTGCGGACGGCGCCGGCCAGCTGCTCCTCGGAGACCGGTACGACCTGGGAAGGGATGCAGCGGGCGTGCGCGAAGGCGAGGACGGCGGTCTCCTCGCCGACGAACAGCACGGTGCTGGTGGGCTCCACGTGCGCGTCGCCGGGGGTCCGGCAGGAGGTGCACTCGTAGCTGTCGGGGGCGCGGTCGCCGCCTAGCAGGCGGTCGGCCTCGTCGTCGCCGATCTCGGACCGGACCTCGTCGCTGACGTCGAGCATGCGCGGCACAGGGTCTCCTCGGATGGGTGTGGATGGGGGTTCGGGGGCGGACACGGAGAGGTCGCCATGCCCAACGGGCCCTTGTGTCAGGCGTCACGGGTGCCCATCGAGGCTGACGGGAATTGCGTCGGATCCGACCGCGTGGCGTGTTCCTGTGGTCGCAATCTGTCGATGTCGGTGCCGGGACTGCCGAAATCAAACAGTGAGGTGAGTCACGCGGCGCGGATGTTTGATCTAGGAATCGACGGCTAAAGCGGACATTTCGGGCATGATTTCCTGATCATTACCGCCGGTAACCCTTGGCTGAGCTGGGCAGACCGTTGAAGTTTTGGCTTCCCCGTCGACCGGCTCGTAGCTTCTTGGTCGGCGCAACGAGCGCCACCCGGGTTCACCCCCGATGCACAGCCCCCCGGTCCGCCGGGCGCGGCAGGTGCCCGCCGACGCGATCGCTCGAACAGGTCGCCGGCGAGCGGCTGGGTGGCCAGGTCGGCAGCGGCACGTCCGACACGTGCACGGCCGTCCGACGGACGCGGCAAGCGATCACGGCCCTTCCGAGGGTCTGGTTCCGCATGCCCGCCCGGGGCTGTCGAGAGGAACCCCATGACCTTCCGTAACGAGACCGCCGCTGCCACCTCCACCGCCACCAAGCGCAACCGCGTTCGGATGGCCGTCGTGGCGGGCGCCGCTGTCGCGGCCCTGCCGGTGGCCGGCCTCGTCACGGCCACCTCGGCCTCCGCCGCCTCCGTCTCCACCTGGGACGCCGTCGCCCAGTGCGAGAGCGGCGGCAACTGGGCCATCAACACCGGCAACGGTTTCTACGGCGGTCTGCAGTTCACCTCCAGCACCTGGGCCGCCTTCGGTGGCACCGCCTACGCCTCGCAGGCCAACCTGGCCACCAAGGCGCAGCAGATCGCCGTCGCCGAGAAGGTCCTCGCCTCGCAGGGCCCGGGCGCCTGGCCCGTCTGCTCCGTCAAGGCCGGTCTGACCAAGGGCGGCGCCCCGGCCGCCGTCGACACCTCGGCGGGCTCCACCTCCGGCTCGACCGCCGCCAAGCCGGCCCAGACCCCGAAGGCCGCCGCCAAGCCGGCCGAGGCCCCGAAGGCCGCGCCGAAGGCCGACACCGCCGCGCCGAAGGCTGCCGCGCCGAAGGCGGACACCCCGAAGGCCGACGCCCAGAAGTCCGCGCCGAAGGCCGACCAGGGTGCCAAGTCCTGGAACCGCTCGAACGACGCCAAGCCGGCCGCCAAGGGCGACTACACCGTCAAGGCCGGTGACACCCTGAGCTCCATCGCCGCCGCGCAGGGCCTGGACTGGCACGACCTGTACCAGAACAACGCCAAGGTCATCGGTGGCAACCCGGACCTGATCTTCCCGGGCCAGACCCTCAGCATCTGAGGTCTGCCCGAGCACTGAGGTCCCGTGCGTAGCCGGCGTCGGCTGCCGGCTGCCCGGCTGGCCGGGTGCCCGGGTGCCCGGGTGCCGATGTGCCTCAGTGCCGACGTGCACGGCTTTCACGGCCGCTTCTCCGCCGCGCGGGTTCCTCCGCCGTTCGGGGGAGCGGCCGTCGGCGTTTCGCGGCGTCCGGCCCCTCCTGCTTGCGGGGATCGGGGCTGCCGGGGGTGCCGGGGGTGCTGGGGCCGCAGGGGGTGCTGGAGGTACTGGAGGTACTGCGGGTGCGTTCGGCGGCGGTGGGGTCGAGACAGGCCGGGGCCGGGGCTGGGGCTGGGGCCGGGGCTGGCGTCGGGGATCGGGGATCGGGGGTCGGAGCCGGGCCCGAGCCTGGGCGGCCGCGGTGCGGGAGGATGGTGGGGTGATCCAGGGCGAGCTGTTCAGCGACCCGGGCGGGGCCCCGGACGCGCGCGAGCGCTCCGAGCCGACCCCCGGCGCCGTCCTGCTGCCCGGCTGGCTGGACCTCGGCGCGCAGCGCCGCCTGGTCGCCGCCTGCCGGGAGTGGGCCCGCCCGCCGGCCGGCCTGCACGCCGTGCGGATGCCCACCGGCGGGATGATGTCCGTCCGGATGGTGAGCCTCGGCCTGCACTGGTACCCGTACGGCTACCGGCGGGTCGCCGAGGACGGCGCGCCCGTCAAGCCGTTCCCGCCGCTGCTCGGAGAACTGGCGCGCAGGGCCGTCGCCGAGGCGTACGGTGCCGCGCTGGAGGAGGTCACGGGCGCGGCGTCGTACGAGCCGGACATCGCGATCGTGAACCACTACGCGCACGGCGCGAAGATGGGGCTCCACCAGGACCGCGACGAGCGGGCCGACGCGCCCGTGGTCTCGCTCTCGCTGGGCGACGGCTGCGTCTTCCGGCTCGGGAACACCGAGACCAGGACCCGGCCGTGGACCGATCTGGAACTGCGCAGCGGGGACCTGCTGGTGTTCGGCGGTCCGGCCCGGTTCGCGTACCACGGGGTGGTGCGGACGCTGCCGGGCACGGCCGATCCGGCGCTGGGGCTGGTCGGGCGGCTCAACATCACGGTGCGGGAGTCGGGCCTGGAGGAGTAGCCGGTCGTGTCTGCTCGTGTCCGCTCCGCTCGCATCCGCTCGTCAACTCGTCTACTCGTTCGAGTGAAGTGGGAGTTCCGGACGGCTGCGCGGGAATGACCTGGGTCGCCGGGGAATTCGAGTGAGCTGGAGAATTCGTTCGGAATCCGGAGAGGAAAAGTACGCATGGGAACCCCTGTCGACGACCTTGTCGATCTGCTCGACCTCGAGCAGATCGAGCTCAACATCTTCCGTGGGCGCAGCCCCGAGGAGGCGTTGCAACGGACGTTCGGCGGCCAGGTCGCCGGGCAGGCGCTGGTCGCGGCAGGGCGGACGGTGGACGACGCGCGCCCGGTCCACTCGCTGCACGCCTACTTCCTGCGTCCCGGGGTCCCCGGCCTGCCGATCGTCTACCAGGTCGACCGGATCCGCGACGGCCGCTCCTTCACCACCCGCCGGGTGCTCGGCATCCAGGGCGGTCGGTCGATCTTCGCGCTCACGGCCGACTTCCACAGACCCGAGGAGGGCGGCATCGAGCACCAGTACCCGATGCCGCCCGTCGCCGCTCCCGAGGACCTGCCCAGCGCCCTGGACGAGGTCGGTTCCCGGCTCGGCGAACTGCCCCCGTTCATCAGCCGCCGCCAGCCCTTCGACATCCGCTACGTCGACCGGCTGCGCTGGACCAAGGAGGAACTGGAGGGCGTCGAGGCGCGCAGCGGCGTCTGGCTGCGCACCAACGGCCGGCTGCCGGACGACCCGCTGATCCACGTCTGCGCCCTCACCTACGCCAGTGACATGACGCTGCTGGACGCCGTCCGTGCCCCGGTCGAGCCGCTGTGGGGCGAGCGGAACTTCGACATGGCCTCGCTCGACCACGCGATGTGGTTCCACCAGCCGTTCCGGACGGACGACTGGCTGCTGTACCAGCAGGAGTCCCCGATCGCGCACGGCGCGCGCGGTCTCGCACGCGGGCAGATCTTCGACCGGCACGGCCGGCTGGTGGTGTCCGTGGTGCAGGAGGGGCTGTTCCGTCCGCAGAAGCGCCGCGACGGGTAGGCGATGTGTGTGGCCGGTTCCGTGCTCCGTGTTGAGCCGCGTGTCGGCGCGTTGCCGCCGTGTTGCGGTTTCGGCGGCTTCCGGCCGACGGGAATGATCCGTCCGAGCGGACGGTGTTGTGGATGACCGAGAGGGGCGGCCCGAACGGCGGGCCGTCCACGAACCGACCGGGAGGGTGGACCGATGACGGCGACAGCCGCGGAGGACTGGAAGCACTGGAGCGACGGCCGGGCGGCGTCGGTGAGCGCGCAGCACGGACAGCTCGCACTCACCGGCACGCACTGGCTGGAGCCCGAGCCGGCCGAGATCCCCGGCCTGCCCGGGCACTGGTGGGCCGACGCCGAGGGCGTCCGGGTCCGGGCGGCGGCCTCCGACGGCATCACGGTCGACGGCGCCGGTGAGCCGGTGGACGGCGAGGCGCTGCTCCGCCCGGACACCGACCCGGCCGCCGACACCGCCACCCTGGGCGCCCTGCTGCTCGTCCCGATCGAGCGCGAGGGCGAGTTGGCCCTGCGGGTCTTCGACCCGGCCGCACCCCGCCGGGTCGCGTTCGCGGGCATCTCCGCCTACCCGTACGCGCCCGAGTGGGCCGTGCCCGCCGTCTTCACCCCGTTCGAGGACGACGACGCGCGGTCGGTCGTGGTCCCGAACGCCGACGGCCGGGAACGCCCGCTGGCCGTCTCCGGGCAGATCTCCTTCACCGTGGCGGGCGAGCACCGCACCCTGACCGTCAGCCGGTCGGGCGCGCTGCTCAGCGGCGTGATCGCCGACGCGACCAGCGGCAACGACACCTACCGCTTCCGCTTCATCACCCTGCCGGCGCCCGACGCCGAGGGCCGCACCGTCCTCGACCTCAACCGGGCCTACCTGCCGCCGTGCGCCTTCTCGGACCACTTCATCTGCCCCTTCCCGCCGCCGGGCAACCGGCTGGACTTCGCGGTGGAGGCGGGGGAGCGGCAGGTGCTGAGCCGGTAGGGGGAGCGGGCAGCGGGCCGCGGGTAGCCGGGAGCTCGTAGCCCGGCGCTCGTCGCCGGGATCGGCTCGGGCGGGGCCAGGGCCCTTCTCGGACGGCCCCGGTGCGAGGCCGTCCAGGGGCGGCGCGGAGCATGGGGTTATGTCAAACGGTCAACATTCCACGCCGCCCACCTCCCCCTCGCCCTCGCCCGCCTCTCCCACGCCCTCGGCCGCCTCCCCCACGTCAGCCTCGTCCCCCTTGCCCTCCTCCTCGCAGTCCGCCGCCGAGCCGGAACCCGATCCCGACACACCGTGGTACCGGCGGGCGTTCGCCGACCTCAGCCCGCTGCGCGACCTCCCCGACTACCGCAGGGTCTGGGCCGGGCAGGCAGTCTCCTCCATAGGCCAGCAGATGACGGCCGTCGCCGTCTCCGTCCAGGTCTACGACCTGACCGGCTCCGCCTTCGCGACCGGCCTGGTCGGCATCTTCTCCCTCGTCCCGCTGGTCGTGTTCGGCCTCTACGGCGGCGCGATCGCCGACACCGTCGACCGGCGCAAGCTGGGCCTGATCGGCTCGGCCGGTCTGGCGGTCGTCTCCGCCGTCCTGGCCGCGCAGGCACTGGCCGGCCTCGGACTGGTAGCCGTCCTGTACGCCGCCGTCGCCGTCCAGGCCGGCTTCTTCGCGGTCAGCTCGCCCGCCCGGTCCGCGATGATCCCCCGACTGGTGCCCAGCCACCAGCTCCCGGCGGCGAACGCCCTGAACACCGTCAGCATGAACCTCGGCCTCACCATCGGCCCGATGCTCGGCGGCGTCCTCATCGGCGCGTACGGCGTCCAGGCCGCCTACCTGATCGACACCGTCGCCTTCACCGGCACCCTCTACGCGATGTGGCGCCTGCCCGCCATGCGGCCGCTCGGCGAACGCAAGGGCCGCGCCTCCGTCCTCGACGGCCTCCGCTTCCTGCGCGAGCAGCCCAACCTGCGCATCAGCTTCCTCGCCGACCTGGCCGCCATGGTCTTCGGCATGCCACGCGCCCTCTTCCCGGCCATCGCGGTCACCTTCTACGGCGGCGACGCCGGCACCGTCGGTCTGCTGGTCTCCGCCCCGGCCGTCGGCGCCCTGATCGGCGCGCTCTTCTCCGGCTGGGTCGGCCGCGTGCACCGCCAGGGCGTCGCCGTCCTCGCCGCCGTCGCCGCCTGGGGCCTGGCCATCGCGGCCTTCGGTGCCCTCCACAACCTCTGGCTCGGCCTCCTGCTGCTCGCGGTCGCCGGCTGCGCCGACACGGTCAGCATGATCTTCCGCAACACCATGATGCAGGTCGCGGCCCCGGACGAGATGCGCGGCCGCCTCCAGGGCATCTTCATCGTCGTCGTGGCCGGCGGCCCCCGCCTCGGCGACTTCGAATCCGGCACCGTCGCCGCCCTCACCAACCCCGCCACCTCCGTGATCACCGGCGGCCTCGCCTGCGTCGCCGCCGTCCTCCTCCTCGCCGCCCGCCGCCCCGCCTTCCTCACCTACGACGCCCGCCACCCCACCCCCTGACCCACCCACCCCGAACCTGGCAGCGAGCACCCCCCGACGTGCTGTATTGTTTTCCACGTCGCCGGGACAACCGGAGACAAGGTCGAGAAGCCCACAGCAGAGCCCCCCAGGCCCCGCTGCAGGCACCGAGACCACGGGACGTGGCGCAGCTTGGTAGCGCACTTGACTGGGGGTCAAGGGGTCGCAGGTTCAAATCCTGTCGTCCCGACCGGCATTTCCGCAGGTCGGAGGCCGTTCTTATCGAAATGATAGGAACGGCCTTTTCCTTTGGTGGTCGCAAGGTGGTCGTGAACGCTCGTTCACATCGCCTTGACGAGCGCGTTTCCGCAGGCTGAGCCCCTCCGGCCTGGTCGTGACGGGGTATTCGTTAATCCTGGTCGGGCATTTGAGCGCCGTCGATCGCGGACCGGTCGCCTCGTCGGTGCGGAAACGGGCCCGGATTCGCGGGAAATGGGCATGCCGACAGAACCTGCGGCGTCATCTGCTTCGACGGTCCGCACGTTTATCGGGTGTCAGCTGTGAGCCGGGAATCCCGGCTGCCTGTCGGCCTTGGTGGCCGGAGCGGCTGGGAGAGCCGAGCCGGCTTCGGCGGTGCGGCCGTCAGGCCGCGTGACTGAACAGCGGGTTCGGCAAGCCGACGTCGTCGGCGGGGGCGTCCGGGGCGTGCCGGGCGCGGGCTTCGACGAGGTGGAGCCTTGCCTCGATGGTGTTCACGGCAGCCCTGGCGACGTCCCAGGTCAAGTGGCTGTAGATGTTCGCGGTGGTCGACAGCGTGGAGTGCCGCAGAGTCTTGGAGATGACGGCCATGGAGACGTTGCCCTCCAGGGCGAGGGTGGCGGCGAGGTGACGCAGGTCGTGGATGGTGGCGTGGGGCAGGCCGGCCTGTTCGCGCAGCTCGTGGAAACGCCGGCGGACGGCGGCGGGGTGGAGGGGCTGGCCGTCGGGGCCCTGGAAGACGTGGCCGTTGATAGTGGCGGTGCTCCGGTCCATCGCGCGCTGGAGGGCAGCGGCGACCCGCTCGGACAGCGGCACCCAGTTGCTGCTCTTCCTGGTCTTCGGCGCGGTGAGGACGAGTTCATGGTTGTCGACCGCGGACAGGGTGTGTCGGATGTACATGACGCGGTCGTCGATCCGGACGCACGGGCGTTGGAGGCCGAGGGCTTCGCCCTTGCGCAGGCCGGTGCCGATGATGACTTCGAAGAGGTCGGCGAAGGCGGGGTCGACGTTGCGGCAGTGGGAGAGGAACGTGACGGCCTGCTCCGCGGTCCAGGGCACGCGCTCGTCGGGGCGGGGCCTGCGCATGGGCAGCGGCTGAGCGGCGTTGAAGGGCAGGCGGTGGGCGCGCACGGCCGAGCCCAGGGCGCTGGAGAGCGTGGCGAGGCAGTGGTAGACGGCCTGGCGTCCGCGGCCGGCGTCGAGCTGCTGGTGGGCGTAGGCGGCGATGTGGTCGTGGGCGAGCTCCTCCAGGCGGAGCTTGCCGAAGACGGGTATCAACTCGCAGAGCACGTAGGTGCGGTAGCGAGCGTAGGTGGTGGGCTTGAGCAGGAACTCCATGCCCTTGAGCCACTTGGTGAGGTAGGCGGCCACCGTCTCGTGCGGGTCGGCGTCGAAGCCCAACTCTCGGCCCTCGAGGAAGCGCCGCAGCGCGGTCTCGGCGGCGAAGTCGTCCTCGAAGCCGCCACGGCGTACGGTGCGCCTGCGGCCGCTGAGAGAGGGGACGTCGACAGCGAAGGTCCACGTACCGTGCCCTTCCTCGGCCAGGCGCGGGCATGACGCCCCGAGCTGGCGCCGGTCGGCGTCCCGGCACCCGCAACGGCGGTAGACCCGGCCCGGCCGTCTTGACTTGCGCACTTCTTGTTCCTCCAGCGGTCATTGGTTCTTGATCGGCTCGCGGAGGTTAGCGGTACGACTGCCCGGAGGGTTGGCTGCGACCACCATGCGATCACCAATGCCGAATCAGGCCCCTGACCTGCGGCTTGTGGTGAGGGCCCGCACCTGGGCGGCCAACACGCGGGAGACCGCCGCGCTGTCTTGGCGGACGGCGGGAGTGCCCGAAAACCACTACCGTGCGTAACCGTCGGCTCCCCTCCGGCCCCTGAAACGGGCCTCAAAGCGGGGCCATGCGAGCGGGACGCTGGGACCGATGTCTATTGACGGAGGCTCATTCAAGTGATAAATGGGGCTGGCCCCATGGCGCTAGTTCTGTCTGAAGGTCGGGTGTCCCACAACCTCATTTTGATTACACAGTGTTACTCAAAGGCGGGTCGGGTGGGCGGGTCGGCGTCGGCTCCGAGCCGAGGTGGGCGGGCGTGCCGAAGTCGGAGGAGTATCCCGTCGGCCCGTTGGCTGACCTGTGTGCGGACGTGGCCTTGGGGAGGTTGCGGGCGGGCCGGGGTGGCCACTTGTGGGGTCGGGCCGGGCGGTCAGGTGAGCCGGTCGCGGGGTGGCGGTTGGGCTTCGTGGACGAGGCGGGCAAGTCGGCTGCGGCCGCTACCGGGCTGTCCGGCGTGCTCGTCGTCCCAGTCTTCGTCGTTGCCGAAGTCATCCTGGTCGTCGGGTTCGGCGCATTCCTCGTGGGGGAGCCGGCCGGTCGCGGATGTCGGCGGGGAGGTCTCCGAGGAGGTCGGGAGTGGGTCGTTTGGGGTCGGGCGGGGTCGGGCGCGGGCCTCCGTCGGTGGGGAGTCGAGGGTGCGTCTGCTGCAGGAGCGGGGCGAGGTGGGGTGCGCTGATTCGGCTGATTCGGTCGTCGTGCCGGTTGACGGCGCGGGTAATGCTTTTGGGCCTGGCGCTCCGGGGTTATTGGAGTTCAGGGCCGGGTGGGGGCGGCCTTGCTGGCGGGTTCTCGGTCGATGGCGGGCCTTGGGGGAGGGGCGCTGACCAGGATGCCTACTTTGCGGTGTGTCGCGGTCTGGTGATTCTCTGTGACCGCGGTACATGAAGCCGCACATTGAGGAGGACCGAATGGTCATGAAGCCGACCGAGGAGCAGCAGGCCGCGAGGGAGGTGTTCGCGGCGGGACGGGATCTGGCGCTGGTCGCGGGCGCTGGCACGGGCAAGACCTCGACCCTGATGCTGATGGGCTCCGCCACGAACAAGCGGGGCTTGTACATTTCGTTCAACCGGGCGATCGCGGACGACGCCCGAGGCCGTTTCCGCCGAAACGTGGAGTGCCGGACCGCGCACTCGCTGGCGTTCAAAGCCGTGGGGAGGAACTACGGGCCGCGGCTGGAGGCTTCCGCGCGGATCCCGGCGAAGCAGACCGCGCGGCTGCTCGGTATCACGAGCGACCTGATGGTGAACGGCACCAAGATCACGATTGCTCATCAGGCGCGCGTGGTGATGGGCATGGTACGGCGCTTCTGCTACACGACCGACCGGCAGGTAATGGCCCGGCACATGGAGCGGCTGAACGGCCTCAACGCCGAGGGCCAGGACATCGCCGCCCGGACGTTGCTGCCCTACGCGGTGAGGGCATGGGAGGACATCCAGTCCTTGGACGGCAGGCTCCGGTTCGAGCACGACTTCTACATGAAAATGTGGGCCATGGGCGAGCCGGTACTGCCGGCGGACTTCATCCTGCTGGACGAGGCCCAGGACACCAACCCGGTGCTGGAGGAGGTCTTCCTCAATCAGTCGGCGCAGCGCATCTGTGTCGGTGACCCGGCTCAGCAGATCTACGGCTGGCGTTCGGCGAAGGACGTGATGACGGGATTCCCGGCCGAGCACCTCCACCTGACGCAGTCGTTTCGTTTCGGGCCCCGGGTCGCGGAGGAGGCCAACCGGTGGCTGCGGCATGCGGAGTCGGACCTGTGCCTGACCGGATTCGGATCAGTCGATTCGCGGATCGGGCTGGTGGGCGAGCCTGATGCGGTGCTGTGTCGGGGCAACGCGGACGCGATGCAGGAGGTCCTGGGCTTCCTGAAGGAAGAGGTGCCGGTCGCGCTGGCCGGTGGTGGCGACGCGCTGGAGCGGATCGCGAACGCCGCCCTCGAACTCCAGGCGGGACGCCGAACCAGTCACCCCGAGCTGTTTCTGTTCAACTCCTGGGGCGAGGTGCAGGAGTACGTTGAGCAGGACAAGGCCGGCCAGGACCTGAAGGCGATCGTCAAACTGGTCGACGACTACGGGCCGCAGGTGATCCTCAAGGCCGTGGCACAGTTGAGCCCGGAGGGCGACGCTAGGGTCACGGTGTCCACCGTGCATAAGGCGAAGGGCCGTGAGTGGGGCACCGTACGCGTCGGCGAGGGGTTCTCGCCTCCGCCAGTGACCGACGAGGGGCGGCAGCTGCCCATGAGGTCGGACGAGGCGCGGCTCGTCTACGTCGCGGTAACCCGGGCCCGTCACCAGCTTGATGTACGCGGGCTTTCCTGGGTGAGCGGCTACGAGAAGGCCATGGCCCTTGAGGAGAAGGACGGCACCATCGGCGGCGTGCCGATGATCCACCTGAGCCTGACCGGCCAACTCCAGTACACGACATCCCCGCTGTCCCGGTTCATGGCCGAACATCTGCCGGGAAGCGGCGCCGTGGTGTCCGACTACCAGCGGCGCATCGCCGGGTTGCCGCACCCGGTCCAGCCCGTCGATGTCCAGTACCCGGACTGGCCGGCGCTCGGGCATGCGATCGACTACCGGCTGCGGCTGTCCCTGGGACGGCCGCTGGGCGAAGCCGTCGAACTGGGCGTCCACGGCGCGGGCCGTGACCACCTGCTCGTGGGAACGCCCGCGGACGACGGCCGCATGGCCCTGCACACCGCCGGGCTGGAGCTGCTGGCCGAGGTGGATGGCTACCTCGCCCGGCCCGCGCTGCTGGACGACGAACGGCTGAGCCGGCTGTGCTTCGTCGCCGCGCACTTCGAGGACGTCTTCCGCAGCGGGCGGTTCCGCCGGAACAACCCGCTGGCGGGCGCCACCGGCGCGACGACCCTTGACCGGCTGTGCGCCGACGTCCAGCCGTACGTCGTAGAAGACCTCCGGCGGCAGATGGACCTCGCCGAAGAGCCGTTCAAGGCGTTCCACTCGTTGCCGTCCGAGAACCGGGTCTGCGGCCCGGCCTTCGCGGGCAGCGCCGACATCGGCGGCGCCGACGCCGACTTCATCCTCGACGGCCTGCTCCTGGACTGTAAGGCCAGCACCCGCCCGCAGCGGCTCGGCCGGGACGAGATCTACCAGCTCGCCGGCTACCTCCTGCTCGACTACGACGACGACTACGCCATCGACCAGGTCGGTCTCTACCTCGCCCGCCAGGGCAGGCTGGTGATTTGGAGCGCGGACGAATTCCTCACCCGCCTCGGCGCCCGGACCAGCCTGGCCGGGATGCGCAGCCGCCTGCGCGCACACCTGCGGGCAGCGGCCAGGACGGCCCGCTGACAGCAGGCCGACGAACGCATCAGCGCACGGTCACTCGTGTGGGGCAGCGTTCGAACGCTGCCCCACACGAGTTGGCGCCGCACCGACACACGGGGCGACAGGAGCTGCTTGTGCCGGCGGACTGCACCGGCGTTCAGGGGATCAGAACTGCGGGCTACCCGGGTCCTCGTCGCGGACGCCGTCCCAGACCAGCCGCTCCGAATCGCTCCGCTCGTGAGGCAGGAACGCGGCGTCCATCCCTGGGGTCCGCTGGGTCAGGTCGTCGACCGCTACGGCCGGTTGCGGCAGGACACGCTCCCGCCGCAGCCGCCCCAGAACAGCCTGACGGCGCCGGTTCTTCGGCGCGCACCGCCAGCACAGCCACCCGTCGTCCACCTCCACGACGGTGCCGTTGTGGCATCCGTCACCGGCACAGATGATGCGCTCGGATGATGTCCCGGTGACCGTCCTGGGCTCCCGCCTGGCGACGGCGGGCTCGTAGCCGGCGGGGCGGTGGCGCAGGATGAAGTCGTGGTGGCGGATCGTGGAGAAGTCCACGAGCTCCCGCTCGTACACCTCGGCGGCGGACGCGTGGGAGAGACACCTCTGCCACATCCAGCTCGACGCCTCCCGGAAGTCGAGCGGGTCGATCTCCCACGCCCACATCCTGCCGCTGAAGGTCAGCATGATCAGCTTCCCGGCACGGCCCTTCGCCGGGGGAATAACCACCTCCACCCAGCGACCGTCATCAGCGTGAAACACCGGCCGTTCGCACCGCTGCCCAGGCGCCCCCTCGGCGACGCATCGCAGGTCCTCGATCCTGCCAGGGCAGATCCGCAGCAGCGATCCATGGCTGATGACGTGCCGCTCATCCGCGCCGGCCGCGGCGGCGGGCTCCGGCTCGGCGACTTCAGTCTCGTCCAACGGCGGGTCGGCGGGAACGAACTCCCCGGAGTCGATCATCTTCCGCATCCGTACGCCCAGAACGCGCACCATGTCCTCGAACTCCTGCGGCAGACCCTCGTGCTCGATCGCCGGGCAGATCGCGGGATGCGCCAGGAAGCACCAGTCGAACAGGGCCCCGGTGGCGGCCATACCGAGGTCCACACTCCACTGGAACCGCGGCGGAACCCGATGCGAGGGGAACTTGACCGGGGCCAGCGGGATCCGCCCGCCGTCGTGCCGGTCGTACCAGGCCACCCTGTTACCGCACCACTTGCAGCGCCCCGCGGCACGAGCCCGCAGAACCTTCGAGGGGCTGCCGCGGTGGATCCACCCGTTGCGCAAGCCGCCGGTCTGTTGCTCAGGGTCCTTGCCAAAGAATGACATCAGCACACCTCTCGGACCAGCCGTTCACAGCGCCGGTCGCCCAAGGACCACCAGACGAGCCCGGGCGACAGCTCAGGCCCGTTGCTCAACGAGACCGCTCACGCACTCGACACGGTCGCGCCTGGACGATCCGCCAGAAGGCTTCGGATCCTGGTGCTCACCGTCGGACGGCACTTGCCCGGCGCGCCTCGCAGGCGTGGATGCCGAAGTTGCTGTAGCTGAGGATGGGCGATCCACAGCCGGTGCGCGGGTCGGCCTGCCGGGGCTCGCATCAGTGGCCGAGGGCGGAGCGCGGGTCGCGCTGGCTGGGGATGTGCATCGGCACGAACTTGCCGTCCGCGCTGGCGACGACGAGCTGGTCGACGTCGGGGGGCGCCTTCACGGGCAGCAGCCACTCGGCGCGGAAACGGCCGCAGGGAGCTGCCGTCGACCGGGCAGGGCCGCGCGCTGCCCGGCAGTCAGTCCCACTGCCGCACGTGCCACACTTCGGCACGCACCACCATGGCGAGGGGGAGGCGATCTCCTTTCAGCTGAAGTCGTCGACCCGGGCCCACGGTGCCCGCTCGACCGCTGCGGAGCGGTCGGGGCCGGTCGCCCATTGTGCGGGACGGTCCGCCGGTGATCGGGCTGGCGTGCCCGGTCGGTGCAGCCGCAGTCAGGTCCGCCGTTCAGGCATTGTGTGTGCCCGAGGCCGAGTCGGTGTAGTTGCCGGTCGCTTGGCGAACGACGCCGCCTTCCCCGAGGAGGATAGAGAGGACGCCGTACGTGCTTGCGATGCTGATCTGGGTCGAGGTACTCAGGTCTTCCGCGCTGAGTCCTTCGCTGCCGGCTTCGGCTAGGAGCTGTCCGGTCGATCACGCTGTTCCTTGGAGAACCTTCCGGGCGGCCTTGAAGTGGATTGCAGGGGCATCCGCAGACGCGCGACCATCTTCGGATGGATGTGAACAAGGGCCGGCTCGCGCGGGTCGTACTGACTAGTCCCACCAATCCGTCGCAATGGGATGCCTGGACCGAAGACGGTCAGTACCTGTACCTCCGGTACCGACATGGCGTGGGCAGTGTCGAGTGGCATCCCGGCCCGGAGGTCGAGGACGACACGCCGGAGTCCTGGAACGACGGCCGCTCGGGGCTACTCGTTGAATGGGACGACGGCACCGGCGGCGGTGACATCGGCCTTGAGGACTTCCTCGCGACAGCGGGCCTGGAACTGGCTTCGGGTGCCTCGGTGGACTGAGAAGCGATTCCCAAACCGGATGTAGAGTCACGTTTCTGCTGGTCAGGCGTGCAGTGGTCGTCGGGTAGGCAGGCTCGTTCCGTTGGTTCGGATGCGAGGTGTGCGGAGGTAGCCGATGCCGTCGGTGCTGGGGGTGCTGGAGAAGCGCGAGCGGGTGGCGCTGGCCCGGGCGGAGGAACTGCGGGCGGAGCTGGAGCGGCTTCAGGCTGCCGTGGTCGAGGCGGATGAGGCCGCGCGGCGCGCGGTCATCGCCCGCGAGGAGACGGTCGAGGCCCTGGCTGAGGCGGCAGAGGAAGTCGTGGCGGTCGATGTGTCGGCGGGTGTGGTGGCTGCCGCGGGGGCAGCCGGCCCCAGGGTCGAAGTCCCGTTCTGGAGTGAGGGGTTGGGGGTCGAGGTGCTGCCGCGGGACTGCGCGCGGATCGTGGCCCTGGTCGAGGGCGATGCCGCGGGCAGTGGTGAGGGGGTTCGGGCGCGGCGGATGCGCGAGCATCTGGGCTGGCCGGCCACTGACGCGAAGGAGCAGGCCGCGCGGTTTCGGGCGAAGCGGCTGGTCGCGCGAGGCTGGCTGACCGAGCGGCGGCCGGGGCTGTTCAGGCCGCGGACCGCTTGACGCGGCGGGGTGCCGGCTGGCCGGCACGGGCCAGGCGGCGGGTGGCCGGGATGCTCGCGGCCCACCAGGCCATCGCCTCGGCGCTGTCGATGCGGGTCTCGTAGTCCCTCGCGAGGCGCCGGGCCCGGATCAGGTGGGAGAAACTGCGCTCCACGACCCAGCGGCGCGGCAGCACCACGAACCCCTTGGCGTCGTCGCTGCGTTTGACGATGGTCAGTGCGAGGGCGAGGACCGTGGTGGCGAAGGCGACCAGCCAGCCGGTGTAGCCGCCGTCGGCCCAGACCAGGGCGATGTGGCGGTGGCGCTCGCGCAGGCGCTCCAGCAGGTCGCGGCCGGCGTCGTTGTCCTTGGCCGAGGCGGCGGTGACCATCACGACCAGCAGCAGGCCCAGGGTGTCGACGGCGATGTGCCGCTTGCGCCCGTTGATCCTCTTCCCGGCATCGAAGCCGCGGGTGGCGGAGCCGACGGTGGCGTCGGCCTTCACCGACTGCGAGTCGATGATCGCGGCGGTGGGCTCCTCCTTCTTCCCGACCAGGGCGCGCAGCAGCTTGCGCAGCCTGCCGTAGAGCTCCTTGATGTAGTCGTTGTCGCGCCAACGGCGGAAGAACCGGTAGACGGCCCGCCACTTGGGGAAGTCGGTCGGCAGGCTGGCCCAGCGCACGCCCTCGGCGACCAGGTAGCGCACCGCGTCGAGCATCTGGCGGTGGCAGAAGCCCTCCGGGCGGCCCCCTTGCCCGTTCATCCAGGCCGGGACCGGAAGCAGTGGCTGCACGATCGCCCATTCCGCGTCGGTCAGGTCGGAGCCGTAGCGGCGGGTCCGCTCCGGCTG
>NZ_JBEXWT010000110.1:0-27530 GCF_040629945.1 Kitasatospora sp. NPDC005856
ACCACCGCCACACCCAAGGACTCCCCGCCACCAGCCTCGCCTGGGGACTCTGGAACGACACCAGCACCCTCACCAACACCCTCACCACCACCGACCACCAACGCCTCACCACCAACGGACTCACCCCCCTCACCACCCCCACCGCACTCACCCTCTTCGACACCACCCTCACCACCCCCCACCCCCACCTCCTCCTCACCGGAACCGACCGAACCACCCTCCGCAAACGAGCGCGCAACGGCACGCTCCCGCCGCTCTTCGAACGGCTGGTCCCCACGCCGGTCCGGCAGTCGGCCGCGTCCGGCGGCCCCTCGCTGGCCGAACGCCTCAGCGGCCTGGACGGGAACAAGCGGGCCCAGGTCCTGCTCGACCTGGTGCGCACCCACGTCGCGGCGGTCCTGGGCCACGAGTCGGCCGGCGGCATCGATCCGGACTCGGCGCTCAAGGAGCTGGGCTTCGACTCGCTCACCGCCGTCAGCCTGCGCAACCAGCTGTCCGCCGCGACGGGCCTGCGGCTGCCGACCACGCTGGTCTTCGACCACCCCAGCACGGCGGCCATCGCGAGCTTCCTCGGCGGACAGTTCGACGGCGGCGCGGGCCGGCAGGCGCCGGTGCAGGCGGAACTGGAGCGTCTGGAGTCGGCCGTGGCCGCCACGGACCTGGACGAGGCCGGCCGGGAACGGCTCGGCGCCCGGCTGCAGGCCCTGCTGCTGCGGGTCACCGGGACGCGGGGGACGGCGGCGGCAGCCGCGGAGGACGACGATCTCGCGTCGGTGACCGACAGCGAGCTCTTCGACGTCCTCGACCAGGAGCTCGGACTGTCAGGGCTGGAGGACCGATGACCGGAGGACCCGACCGGATGGACGCGGCGAAGGAACAGAAGGTCGTCGACTACCTCAGGTGGACGACCGCGGAACTCCAGGACACCCGGCGCCGGCTCGCCGAGGTCGAGGCCGCCCGGCGCGAGCCGATCGCCATCGTGGCGATGGGCTGCCGGTACCCCGGCGGCGTCCGCTCCCCCGAGGACCTGTGGCGACTGGTGGCGGACGAGGTGGACGCGGTCTCGTCCTTCCCGCGCGACCGCGGCTGGGACCTCGACGCCCTCTACCACCCGGACCCGGAGAAGGCCGGCACCTGCTACACCCAGGAGGGCGGATTCCTCTACGACGCCGCCGACTTCGACCCCGAGTTCTTCGGGATCAGCCCCCGCGAGGCGATGGCCGTCGACCCGCAGCAACGCCTCCTCCTCGAAACCGCCTGGGAGACGCTGGAGAACGCCGGCATCGACCCGGCCTCCCTGCGCGGCAGCCGGACCGGCGTCTTCGCCGGCGTCCTGTACGACGACTACGCCGCCCGCCTGATGGAGCGGACGCCGGAGGGCTTCGAGGGTTTCCTCGGGACCGGGAGCGCGAGCAGCGTGGCGTCCGGACGGATCGCGTACACCCTCGGGCTGGAGGGCCCGGCCGTCACCGTGGACACGGCGTGCTCCTCCTCGCTGGTCGCCCTGCACCTGGCCGCCCGTGCGCTGCGCGACGGCGACTGCGAGCTGGCGCTGGCGGGCGGGGTGACCGTGATGGCGACCCCCGGCGTCTTCGTGGACTTCAGCCGCCAGCGCGGCCTGTCCCCGGACGGCCGCTGCAAGTCGTTCGCGGCCGGGGCGGACGGCACCGGCTGGGGCGAGGGCGTCGGCCTGCTGCTGCTGGAGCGGCTCTCCGACGCCCGCCGCAACGGCCACCCGGTGCTCGCCGTGGTGCGTGGTTCGGCGGTGAACCAGGACGGCGCCTCCAACGGGCTGACGGCTCCGAACGGCCCCGCCCAGCAGCGGGTGATCCGTCAGGCCCTCGCCGACGCGCGGCTCGGGACCTCGGAGGTGGACGTGGTGGAGGGGCACGGCACCGGCACCGTCCTGGGCGACCCGATCGAGGCCCAGGCCCTGCTCGCCACCTACGGCCAGGACCGGCCCGACGACCGGCCGCTGTGGCTCGGCTCGATCAAGTCCAACATCGGCCACACCCAGGGCGCGGCCGGCGTCGCCGGGGTCATCAAGATGGTGCAGGCCATGCGCCACGGGGTGCTGCCCAGGACCCTGCACGCCGCCGAGCCGAGCCCCCACGTGGACTGGACGGCCGGCGGCGTCGCCCTGCTGGCCGAGGCCCGCCCCTGGCCGCGCGGGGACGGGCCGCACCGCGCCGCCGTCTCCTCCTTCGGGGTCAGCGGCACCAACGCGCACGTCGTGCTGGAGGAGGCGCCGGACGACGCTCCGATGAAGGGCGTCCCGGTGGACGGCACCACGGCGGACGGCGCGGCGGCGCGGCCCGTCCCGCTGGTGCTGTCGGCCCGGAACGGCCCGGCGCTGCGCGACGCCGCCCGCGACCTGGCCGCCCGGCTCGCCGCCGACCCGGCGCCGCGCCCCGTGGACGTGGCGTTCTCGCTCGCCACCACCCGCACCGCCATGGCGCACCGCGCGGTGGTCGTCGGCACGGACCGCACCGATCTGACCCGCGGCCTGGCCGCACTGGCCGGGGGCGGCCCGCTGCCCGGCAACGTGGTGGTGGGCCGCCCCGGGACGGGATCGGGCGGGCTCGCCTTCCTGTTCACCGGCCAGGGCAGCCAGCGCGCCGGGATGGGACGGGCCCTGGCCGCCGCCCACCCGGTGTTCGCAAGCGCCCTGGACGAGGTGTGCGCCGAGCTGGACCGTCACCTCGACCGCCCGTTGCGTCCCCTGCTGTTCGGCGCCGAGGACCACCCGGACGCCGCGTTGCTGCACCGGACGCAGTACGCGCAGCCGGCGATCTTCGTCGTGGAGACGGCGCTGTTCCGGCTGCTCGGCCACTGGGGGCTGCGGCCCGACCACCTGATGGGCCACTCGGTCGGCGAGCTGACCGCGGCGCACGCGGCCGGGATGCTCGACCTGTCCGACGCGGCCGGGCTGGTCGTCGCACGGGCGCGCGCCATGCAGCGGGCCCGGCCGGACGGCGCGATGCTCGCCGTCGAGGCGGCGGAGGAGGAGGTGCTGGCCGGCCTGGCCGGCCGCGAGGCCCAGGTGTCGGTGGCGGCCGTCAACGGGCCGACGGCGACGGTGCTGTCGGGCGACGAGGACGCCGTCCTGGAACTCGCCGCGCACTGGCGCGCCGAGGGCCGACGGGTGCGGCGGCTCGAGGTCAGCCACGCCTTCCACTCCCCGCACATGGACGCCGTCCTGGCCGAGTTCGGGGAGGCCCTGGCCCGGGTGACGTTCGCCGAGCCGACCGTCCCGATCGTCTCCAACGTCACCGGCGGACCGGCCGACCCGGCCCGACTGCGCTCCCCCGACTACTGGCTGGAGCACGCCCGGCAGCCCGTCCGGTTCGCCGACGGCATCCGCACGCTGCGCGCGGCCGGGGTGACCTGCTTCGTCGAGCTCGGGCCGGACGCGGTGCTGACCGCGCTGGCGCGCGAGTGCCTGCGCGACCGGGGCGACCGGGGCGACGGCGGGCCGGCGGACACCGGAGCGACGGACGGCGGGCCGGCGGACGGACGGACGCCCACGCTGGTGCCCGTGCTGAGTGCCCGGCGGCCCGAGCCGCAGACCGCGCTGACGGCGCTGGCCGCGGTCCACTCGACGGGCCGCCCGGTCGACTGGGCGGCCCACTTCGCCGGCACGGGGGCCGTGCGCGTCCCGCTGCCGACCTATCCGTTCCAGCGCCGGAGCTACTGGCTCCACCCCGACGCCGATCCGGCCGGGGCCGGCTCCGGGCCGGGGCAGCGGTCCCTGGAGTCCCGGTTCTGGGCGGCCGTCGACGCGCAGGACGCCGCGTCGCTCGGCCGGTCCCTGCGGCTGTCGGACGTCCAACTCGCCTCGTTGGCCGAGGTCCTGCCCCTGCTGGCCGTCCACCGGCGGCGCGCCGGGTGGCACCACCGGACGGTCTGGCAGCCCGTGGCGGCGGGCCCGGCGACGGAGGCCCGGAGGCTGCTCCTGCTGGTGCCCGACGGACCGGCCGACGACGGCCCCGCGGCCCGGCTGGCCGCCGCGCTCGGCGACGCCGCCGACCGCCTCGTGGTGCCCGCCTCGTTCGGGGACGACGGGGACGACCGGAACGACGGGGACGACCGGAACGCCGACGGTCTCGCCGCACTGGTCGGCGCCGCACTGGTCGGCGGCGCACCGGTCGACGCCGCAGGCCCGGCGGGGACGCCCCGGGCGGTCGTGTCACTGCTCGCCTTCGCACCGGAGCCCGGTCGGGGCCTGGCGCTGACCGCCGCCCTGCCACAAGCGCTGGACCGGGCCGGGGTGGACGGTCCGCTGTGGGTGCTGACCAGCGGCGCGGTCACGGCCGGCCGGCTCGACCCGCCGGTCTCGCCCGAGCACGCCGCCGTCCGGGGCCTCGGCGAGGTCCTCGTCGGCGAGCACCCGCACCGCGCGATCGGCCTGCTCGACCTGGAGGTGCCGCCCGCGCGGCCCGCACCACGGGCCCCGGACGCGCCCGACCGCCCGGACGAAGGCGGGGACGACCCGTCCGCGCGGCGGCTGGCCGCCCTGCTCTCCGCTCCGCCCGCGGACCCGCGCCTCGCCCTGCGCGGCCCCGGGCTCCTCGCCGAGCGGCTGGCCCGGACCGCCCCGCCCGAGGACGGTCCCGAGCTCCCCCGGTGGCCGACGGGAACGGTCCTGGTCACCGGGGACGATCCGGTGCTCGGCGGCCACGCGCTCCGCTGGCTCGCCGAACACGGCGCCACCCGGCTGGTCCTGGCCGGCCCGGCGGACCCAGCGGCGGCCGGCGCCGCCGGACCGTCCGGCCTCGCCCGCTCGGCCGAGGGGTCGGGCGCCGAGGAGTCGGGCGCCGAGGTGACGGTGGCGCACTGCCCGGCCGGCGACCGCGAGGCGCTCGCCCGGGTGGTCGCGCAGTGGTCGCCGACGGCCGTGGTGCACCTCGCCCACGCCGGCGGCGCGTCCCCGGCGGCGGCGGTCGACGCCGCGCGCGCGGTCGACGACGCCACCGCGCACCTCGACCTGGCGGCGTTCGTGGTCTGCTCCTCGGGGCCGGGAGCGCTCGCCGCCCCCGGGGAGGACGGGCCGGCCCCGGTGCACGCCGCCCTGGCGGCGGTGGCCCGGCAGCGGCGGGAGCGCGGGGGGCGTGCGCTGTCCCTCGTGTTCGGACCGCTCGCCCCGGGCACCGACGGCGTTCCCGCCGACAGCGCGCACCCCGCCTCCCCGGTCGGCCTCCGGCCGCTGCCGGCGGCCCTCGCCGTCGGGGCGCTCGGCTTCGCCGGTCAGCCCGGTACCGGGGACGTGACGGTGGCCGACCCGGACCCGGGGGCCGGGCCCTGGCCCGGGTCCGACCCGCTCTTCGCCGGCCTGCCCGGCTTCGCGGCCGCGGCCGAGCCGGGTTCCGCCGGGTCGCCGGCCCCGGCCGTGGATCCGGCGCTGTCGGCCCGGCTCGCCGCCGCGGACCCCGCAGAACGCGCCGCGATCGTGCTGGACCTGGTCCGCGCCAAGGCGGCGGAGGTCCTGGGCATCGACGCCGCCGAGGGGGTCGACCCGGACGCCGACCTGCCCGCCCTGGGCCTGTCGTCCCTCGCCGCCCTCGACCTGAGCGCCCAGATGCGCGCCGCCGGACTGGATGTGACACCGCAACAGGTCTTCGACCACCCGACACCCGCCAAGCTCGCCGCGTCCGTGTACCCGGCCCGCTAGAACCCTGGGGGACACCTCCATGCACCACGACATCGTCATCGCCGGCGCCGGACCGGTCGGGCTCATGCTCGCGTGCGAGCTGCGGCTGGCCGGCGCGGAGGTCGTCGTCCTCGACGGCCGTCCCGGCCCCGAGGCCCACGCGCCGGGCGTGGCCGTCAACCCCGGAGTCATCGAACTCCTGGAGATGCGCGGGCTGATGGAGGCCTGCCGTCCGGACGGCTTCGAGTTCCCGATGGCCCACTTCGCGCACATCTGGCTGGATCCGTCCGCACTCGCCGACCGGTACCCGTACAACTTCTCCCTGCCGCACGGCCGGCTGGTCCACCACCTGGTGGAGCGGGCCCGGGCCCTGGGGGCGGACCTGCGGTTCGGGCACCGGGTGGTCGGCGTCGAGCAGGACGAGCACCTGGTCGACGTCCGGTTCGAAGGCCCGACGGGCGAAGGGACCCTGCGCAGCCGCCACCTGGTCGGCTGCGACGGGGTGGACAGCGTGGTGCGCCGGGCGGCGGGCATCGCGTTCCCGGGCGACGAGGAGCCCTTCCACGGCACGGTCGCCGACTTCCGGCCGGCGCAGGACAGCGTCCTGCGCCACCACCTGGGCGCCCGCGAGTACCCGGCGGGGCTGCTGGCGGTCAGCCCGCTGGGTCCGGACACCGTCCGGGTGCTGACGGCCGAGTTCGGCGCGGAGCCGCCCGCCGGGGACGACGCTCCGGGGGCGGCGGAGGTCCAGGGCGCGGTGAGCCGCCTCGCGGGCATCGCGTTCACCGACGGACCGCCGCTCTGGTCGGCCCGCTGGTCCAACGCGACCCGGCTCGCCGAGCGGTACCGCGCCGGGCGGGTGTTCCTCGCGGGGGACGCCGCGCACCAGCACTTCCCGCTCGGCGGGCAGGCGCTCAGCACCGGCCTGGACGACGCGGTGAACCTGGGCTGGAAGCTGGCGGCGGACCTCGCCGGCCGGGCACCGGCCGGCCTGCTCGACAGCTACCACGAGGAACGGCACCCGGTGGGGGCACGGGCCTGCCTGACGACCCGTGCGCAGGCGGCGCTGCTGCACCCGCTGACACCGTTGCGGGAGGTCTTCGCCGAGCTCGTCCGGTTCCCGGACGTCAACGCGCACCTGGTCACCATGGTCGGCGGCACCGACACCCGCTATCCCCTGGGCCAGGCCGACCCGGACGCCGATCCGCTGCTCGGCCGCCGACTGCCGGGAGTGTCGGCGGCCGCCCGGGCCGTGCCGGCGCTGGCCTCGGCCTGGGAGGCCGGCCACGCGGTGCTGCTCGACCTCCGCGAGGACGGCGACGGAAGCGGCCTGGAGGGCGAACTCGCGGGCCGGGAGGGCCTGGTGGACCTCGTCACGGCCAAGCCGCTGCCCGGTGTGGACGCCGAGGCGGTCCTGCTGAGGCCGGACGGCCGGGTCTCCTGGACGCTGCGGGCGGGCGGGTCCCCCACGGGCCTCGCCGCCGCCCTCACCGCCCTGTTCGGGGAGCCCGCGGCCCGTTGAGGAGGACCGACGGGCTCCCCGAACAGGGCGGGCGCCCGCCGGCCCTTAGGGCCGATTAAGCGCGACGGCACAGCATGACGATGGCAGGCGAAAGGACGAACATGGACGTGTACGTGCACTCCGCCGGGACGGTGCTGCCCGGTGCGCCGGTGGACATCCCGGCCCTGGCCCGACGGTTCGGGCTGCCCCGGATCTGGGAGCAGTGGGTCGACACCTTCATCGGCACCCCCCTCCGGCACTACTCGGTGGACCTGGACTCCGGCGAGGTCCGCTTCTCCCTGGCCGATCTCGCGGTGACCGCGGCGCAGCGCGCGCTGACGGCCGCGGGGATCACGGCGGCCGAGGTCGACCTCGTCGTCATGGGCACGTCCTCGCCGGACATGCTGATGCCGGCCACGGTCAACGTGGTCGCCGACCGGCTGGGCATCGACGGGGTGCCCGGCTACCAGCTCCAGTCGGGGTGCGCGGGCGCGGTGCAGGCCCTCGACGTGGCCCGGCACATGCTGGGCTCGGGGAGCTTCCGCACCGCGCTGGTGATCGGCGCCGACTCCTGCGCCAAGCACTTCGACCTCACCCTGGACGTCAGCGCGCTGCCGCCCGAGGAACAGGTCAACGGTGTGCTGTTCGGGGACGGCGCCGGGGCGGCCGTGCTGAGCACGGAGCCGTCGGCGGAGCCGGTCGCCCTGCGCTGGACCCAGGTGCGGTGCGTGGGCCGGAACCGGCCGCCGGGACAGACCCTGGACTGGTTCGGCGCGGCGGACCGGCACCTGGACCGGCCCGCGGCGGTCGAGGACTACCAGGCGGTCCGCGATTCGGTTCCCCCGCTGGCGGTCGCCACCCTCGACGAGGTGCTCAAGGAACTCGACTGGGAACGCGACGAGTTGGACTACATCCTGCCGCCGCAGCTGTCCGGCCGGATGACCGCGGAGATCCATGCCCGGCTGGACCTGCCGGACGCCCGGGAGGTCAGCTGCATCCGCGAGACCGGGAACACCGGCAACGCGCTGCCGTTCTTCCAGCTGGAACGGCTGCTGCCGCGCATGATCGCCGGCGACCGGGCGGTCGGGGTCGCGATCGAGTCGAGCAAGTGGATCAAGGCCGGGTTCGCGCTGGAGCGGGTGGAACGGTGACCGCCACCCCCGCCGCCTCGCCGCCGCCCGCCGCCCCCTCGGCCCGCGCGGTGGCCGAGCTGCACGCGGCCGGCCGGCTCGCCACCGACTACCCGCGGGTCCGCGGACTGCTCGCGGACCTGCCGGGCGCCGAACTGGCCAGGGCGGGCCAGGTGCTGGCCCGGCTCGACCCCGACGAGGTGCTGCGCGCGCACCCGTCCGCCCCGGTGGTCGGGATCGCGGTCACCGGCCACCGCACGCTGGGCACCCTGGTCCCCCCGTTGACCGCCGAGCTGGCCCGCCACGGCCTGCTGGCACGGACGCACCTGTCCGGCTTCGACGGCTGGGTCTTCGACCTCGGCGACCCCGGCAGCGAGCTGTACGCGGCGCGCCCGGACGTCGTGCTGTGCGTGCTCGACCCGGACGTGGTCTTCGACGAGGTGCCGCTCCCGTGGACGGCCGCGGACGTCGAGCGGGCCCTGGACGCGAAGGTCGCGCTGGTGCGGGACCTCGCGGCCGCGTTCGACCGCCGGGGCTCCGGCACGCTGGTGCTCAACACGCTGCCGCTGCCGCGGCGCTTCACCGCGCAGCTGGTCGACTACCGCTCCCGGGCCCGGCTGGGCGCGGCCTGGCGCACGGCCAACGCCCGGCTGCTCGCGCTGGGCGAGGAGTTCCCGTCGGTCGTCACCCTGGACCTCGATCCGCTGATCGCCGAGGGGATCCCCGCGGAGGACGCACGGCTGGGCCGCTACGCCGGGGTCGGCCTGTCGCCGGCCCTGCTGGCCCGGTACGCCCGCGAGGTCGGGCACCTGGCCCGGCACCTCACCGGGCGGACCCGCAAGGCGCTGGTGTGCGACCTGGACGGGACGCTGTGGGGCGGGATCCTGGGGGACGACGGCGCGGAGGGCGTCGAGCTGGGCGAGAGCCCCCGGGGGGAGGCGTTCGCCGCGTTCCAGCGGGTGGTGCGGCAGCTCGGCTCGCAGGGCGTCCTGCTGGCGGTGGCGAGCAAGAACGATCCCGAGCCGGTCGCCGCGGCGCTGCGCGACCACCCGGGCATGGTCCTGCGGCCGGACGACTTCGTCCGGGTCACCGCGAACTGGCGGCCGAAGCCGGAGAACCTCGCCGAGCTGGCGCAGGCCCTCAACATCGGCGTGGACTCCTTCGTCTTCGTCGACGACAGCGCCTTCGAGTGCGGGATGGTCCGGCACGCGCTGCCCGACGTCGCGGTCGTCCGACTGGCCGAGGAGCCCGCCCTGCACATCGAACGCCTGCTGTCCGACGGCTGGTTCGACACCCGCGAGCTGAACGCGGACGACCGCGCCCGGTCCGCCCGCTACCGGGAGGAACTGGACCGGCAGGGCTTCCTGGCCTCGTTCGACTCCGTCGCCGACTACCTGAGCGGGCTCGGGGTCCGGGTGCGGCTCGCGCCCGTGACGGCGGCCGAGGTCGCCCGCGCCTCCCAACTCACGCTGCGCACCAACCAGTTCAACATGACCGGCCGGCGGCTCCAGCCGCCCGAGGTGCGGGCGGCCGCGGACGGCCCCGGGAGCCGGGTGCTCGCCATCCGCTCCGCGGACCGGTTCGGCGACAACGGCATGGTCGGCGTGGTGCTCACCCGGGCCGAGGCCGGGGTCGTCCACATCGACAACTTCGTCCTCAGCTGCCGGGTGTTCTCCCGGGGCATCGAGACGGCCTGCCTGAGCGCCGTCCTGGCGGACGCGAAGGCCGCCGGGGCGCACGCGGTGGAGGCCGTGTTCCGGCCCGGCCCGAAGAACGCCGGAGCGCGGGACTTCTACCCGGAGCACGGCTTCACCCGGGTCGGGGAGGCGCCCGGCGGCGGTGCGGTCTACCGCCACGACCTGGCCCGCGTCCCGGCGTCGCCCGCGCACATCGAGTTCACCGAATCCCAGGAGGAGAGCCGTTGACGACCATTGAGGATTTCATGGTGCTGGTCCGCGACGAGATCGGGCTGCCGCTCGGGCCCGAGGACGCCGACCTGCCGCTCGACGGGCTCCCGGGCTGGGACTCGGTGCACCTGCTGACCCTGCTCACCGCCCTGGAGCGGGAGACCGGGCGGCCGGTCTCGCTGCCGGACGTCCTGGCCGCGGACAGCCTGCGGGGGATCCACCGCGTGGCGGTGGGCGCATGACGGCCGGGCCGGTCGGGCCGGTCGCCAGGGAACGGCGCCCCACCCTGTACTTCCTCCGGGAGATCCGGTCGTTCGCGCCCGTGCACCTCGACACCGAGGTCGACATGACCCGGGTCGGGGCGCTCCGGGCCGCCGCGCTCGCCGAGGGCCGCCGGTCGTCGTGGCTGAGCTACGTGCTGTTCGCCGCGGGGCGCGCGCTCGCGGCCCACCCCGAGGCCAACGCCGCGATCGGCGGCCGGGTGCGGCGGCCCAAGGTGGCCCGGTTCGCCTCGGTGAACGGCAAGTTCACGATCGACCACACCACGAACGGGCAGCGGGTGGTGCTGTCGGCGATCGTCCCCGACCTCCAGACGGCGGGCCTGGAGGAGATCCAGCGGCAGGTCGACCACTACACCGGCGGCGACGCCGACGGGCTGCCGGAGTTCGCCGGCGCCCGGCTGCTGCGCCGCCTCCCCTGGGTGCTCGGCGAGGCGGCGTACCGCTCGCGGGTCCGCCCGCTGCGCGGCCGGGCCGCCGCCATCGGCACCGTCGCGGTGACCTCGCTGTCCCACCGCGCGGTGGACGGGTTCCACT
Organism: Kitasatospora sp. NPDC005856; assembly: GCF_040629945.1. NCBI lineage: Bacteria > Bacillati > Actinomycetota > Actinomycetes > Kitasatosporales > Streptomycetaceae > Kitasatospora > Kitasatospora sp. NPDC005856. The sequence goes on from NZ_JBEXWT010000110.1 coordinate 11,004, forward strand.
CGGTCGGCGGGACCACGGTCACGATCGGCCTCGGACGGATCGCCGACCGGCCGGTGGTGCGCGACGGCGCGGTCACGGTGGCGCCCGTGATGCGGCTGAACCTCACCTTCGACCACCGGGTCATCGACGGCGCGGAGGCCGCCGACCTGCTGACCGACCTCAAGCGCCTGCTCGAGGAGTTCGAGGACGCGCCGGCCCGGCGCGGCGGCACCAACGACGTCGGCGAACTGAAGCAGTTCGTGCTGGCACACACGCGGGGGCAGAAGGTCGCGGGCCACGAGGAGGTGCTGGCCCGGATCCGCGACGACGCGGACGGCGAGGGCTCCTGGGCCGCCGAGTGGACCCGCTCGGCGAAGCGGCTGGAGCTGGACGGGAAGCTGCTGGACGCGTGCCGGCACTACTCGATGGCCCGGTTCCCGTTCGTGGACGGGGCCGCGCGCCGGCGGGCGCTGGACGAGACGGTGCGGACCTTCGACGAGTGGCGGCGCGGCGACCCGGACATCGAGCGGCTGGAGGTGGAGCTGCCGAACGGTCGGGTCGCCGCCTGGGCGACGGGGATGTCCGACGGCGTCCGGCGTCCGCTGCTGATCGTCAGCGGCGGCATCGTCACCGTCAAGGAGCAGTGGGGGCCCACGCTGGCCGCGATCCGGCGCCTGGGCATGGCCGGCATCGTCACCGAGATGCCCGGCGTCGGCGAGAACACCCTGCCCTACGACCGGGACGCCTGGCGGATGCTGCCCGGACTGCTCGACCACGTGGCCGACCGGGCCGACGTGGCCGACTCGTACACGCTGGCGCTGAGCTTCAGCGGCCACCTGGCGCTGCGCGCCGCGCTGGACGACCGCCGGATCAGGGCGGTGCTGACGGCCGGGGCTCCGGTCAGCGGCTTCTTCACCGACCGGGAGTGGCAGGCCGCCCTGCCGCGGATCACCGTGGACACCCTGGCGCACCTGATGGACCGCAAGCCCGACGCGGCGCTGGAGGAGCTGCGGGAGTGGGCGCTGCGGCCCGAGCAGCTCGCCGCGCTGGACGTCCCGGTCCGCTACGTCGCCTGCGCGCGCGACGAGATCATCCCGCGCTCGGACGTGTCCCTGCTCCGCACCCATGTGCGGGACTTCCGGAGCCTGGTCCACGACGACGTGCACGGCGCGCCCGCGCACTCCGTGGAGACGCAGCTGTGGCTGATCCGGTCGCTGCTGGGGATCCGCGGCGGGAACGTCCCCACGGCGCTGGCCATCGACCTGCTCTACCGGCTGGCCCGGCTGCGCGGCGGCGCGGCGGGCTGACGGCTCCGGGCCGGCCGTCGGACGGGCCGGCCCGGCCCGCGCGGCCGGGGTCCAGCGGTCGGCGCCGCTACCCGGGGGGCGCGGGGAGCGCGGGGGCGATCCGTTCCAGGGTGGACCGGATCGCCTCCGACAGCGGGACGTCCTGCGGGTTGTCGACCCAGAACTCGATCGCGACCCTGACCGCGTTGACCACCACGGTGGCCAGCAGCCGCGGGTAGACGTCGGCCTGCAGGTCGACGCCGAGCCGCTCGGCGATCCCGGCGGCCAGGGCGTTCTCCCGGGCGGCGTGCGCCTTGAGGTACTCGCCGCCCAGCGGCGAGGTCGCGACGGCCAGCCGCACCTTGGTGACGAGGTCACGGTCCACGTTGTCGCCCGCCAGGAAGGCGGCGAGCATGGCGTTGACGACCGCCTCGAGCAGCGGTTCGTCGGCCGGCCGCTCCCGCAGGTGCTCGCGGATCGCCGCCGACCGGTCGAGGTCCACCGCGTACAGGGCCTCGTTCTTGCTGCGGAAGTAGTTGCCGAACGAGCGGGTGGACATGCCGGCCCTGGCCGCGATGTCCTCGACCCGGACGTTCTCCCAGCCCCGCTCGACCGCCAGGCCGAGCGAGACCTCGCTGAGCGCGCGGCGGACCGCGGCCACCTTCCTGTCCCGAACCGTTGGCGTCACGGCCCCAGCGTCGCACGCGGGTTCCGGCCGGGCAAGTTCGGACACCGCAGGGAATTGCCGAGTCGGCAAGGACCGCCGGCCCCGGCCCGGGCCCGCGGCCGCACACGCTTCAGGGCCTCTTTAGTCGGGTCGGATGGACTGGGCCCGTCCGGCCGCACAGACCCCCGGGAGTCCACCATGCGCGTCCTGTTCACCCCGCTCCCCGTCGGGAGCCACCTCTACCACCAGGTGTCGCTGGCGTGGGCCTTCCGCGCCGCCGGGCACGAGGTGCGGGTCGCCTCGCAGGCCTCCCTCACCAAGTCGACCCTCAGCGCCGGGCTGACCCCGGTCGAGGTGGGCGACGACTACGACTTCCTGGGCAGCATGGCGGCCATGCCCGAGAGCCACCGGATCACCGCGGCCGCCCTGATGGTGCTGACCGAGGAGGAACGGCGCGCGATGGGGCAGCGGCGGTCCGGCCCGCTGATCGAGCTGAACCGGCGGCTGGCACCCGACCTGCTGCGGTTCGCCGAGGAGTGGCGGCCCGACCTCCTGGTCACCGACCCGACGCTGTTCGCCGCACCGCTGGTCAGCGCCGTCCTCGGCATCCCGATCATCCGGAACATCTGGGGCCCCGACATCATCTACGGCCACCCCCTGCAGGGGCAGCCCAACACCGGCGCCGAGCGCGAGCAGTGGCACCCCGGCCTGGTCGAGCTGTTCGACCGGTACGGGGCGGAGGTCCGCAACGACTACATCACGCAGACCGTCGACCCCTGGCCGGCCAGCCTGCGCACCTTCGGGGCTGCCAAGCCGCTGCCCCGCCGCTACGTGGCCTTCAACGGCGCGGGCGCGCAGCCGGACTGGATCCTCAGGCGCACCGGGCGGCCCCGGGTCTGCGTCACCTGGGGGACGACCACCAGCGCAGTCGGCGGCCGCAGCACCCTGCTCCCGCGCGTCGTCGACGCGCTCGCCGGGCTCGACGCCGAACTCGTGGTCGCGGTCAGCAGCATCGACCGGAAGAGCCTCCAGGACCTGCCGGACAACGTGCGGGTCGTCGAGAACCTGCCGCTCAACCTGCTGATGCCCAGCTGCGACGCCATCGTCAACCAGGGCGGCACCGGCTCGGTGCTCACGGCCGCCGCCGCCGGGGTCCCGCAGGTGCTGGTGCCGGAGATCTCCGAGGCGCCGACCAACGCCATCAGCTTCACCGCGAGCGGCGCTTCCGTCCTGCTGGAGCCGGCCGACCTCACCGCCGGGACCATCACCGCCGCGGTGACGACCGTCCTGACCGACGACGCGGTCCGGACGTCGGCCGACCGGATCCGCGACGAGATCGCCGCCATGCCGTCGCCCGCTTCGGTGGTCTCCTCCATCGAGGCCCTGGTCGCCGCCTGACGGAGGGACACCGGGCCGCGGTCCGCCCATCGGGCGGACCGCGGCCGCACCGCAGCTCCCCGCCCGGTGACGCCGCGCCCGTGGCGTCCGTGACGCCCCAGGAGGGCATCTTGCGCATCCTCTTCCTTCCGGTCGCCGCGACGACCACACCGCTGTTCCACATGGTCCCGCTGGCCTGGGCCTTCCGGGCCGCCGGCCACGAGGTGCGGGTCGCCGCCCTGCCGGACCTCACCCCGGCCGTCACCGGCGTCGGCCTGCCCGCCGTCGAGGTCGGGCACGGCTACGCGCTGATGGACGGGGTGATCCGCTCGCGCGGCGGCCACCGGGTGATCGAGGCACCGGCGAAGGACTGGGACCGGACCCGGCTGGCCGCCCCGGACGGCCCGCACGAGGGCGCGGCCGCCCCCGGCGATCCCGAGGCCGCCCGGCTGGCGGCGCTCCGCGACGCCAGCATGGCCCCGCTCGTCGAGGCCGCCGTCCGGATGGCGCCCGACCTGCTGCGCTTCGCCGAGCGCTGGCGGCCGGACCTGGTGGTGGCCGACACGATGGTGTTCGCCGCGCCGCTGGTCGCCGCGGCCCTCGGGATCCCGCTGGTCCGCCAGACCTGGGGGCCGGACGTCATGCGGGTGATCAGCCAGCCGCTGCAGGGCCTGCCCGGCGCCGGCGACGAGGTCCGCCCGTACTGGCCCACCGGGCTCCCCGAACTGTTCGACCGGTACGGGGCGGAGATCCGCAACGACTACCCGGTCCGCACCGTCGACCCGTGGCCCACCAGCCTCCAGCTGCCGGGCATCCCCGGGCGGCTGCCGATGCGGTTCGTCCCCTACAACGGCGCGGCGGCCGCTCCGGACTGGGCGCTCGACCGCCCCGAGCGCCCCCGGATCTGCGTCACCTGGGGCACCTCCACGTCCGCGCTGGCCGGCGACGAGGCGTTCGTCCTGCCGCAGGTGGTGGCCGGGCTCGCGGACCTGGACGTGGAGGTCACGCTGGCGATCAGCGCCGGCGACCGGGCCAAGATCGGGCCGCTGCCCGCCAACGCCCGGATCGCCGAGAACGTGCCCCTGCACCTGTTCCTCCCGAGCTGCGCCGCCATCGTCAACCAGGGCGGGACGAGTTCGCTGCTCACGGCGGCCCTGCACGGCCTGCCGCAGGTGATGATGCCGCAGACGGCCGACAACCCGTTCAACGCCGCCAACTTCGCGGCCGGCGGGGCGAGCATCACGCTGGACCCGACCGAGGCGGGCCCGGCGGAGATCGGGGCCGCGGTCGGCCGGCTGCTCGCCGAGGACTCCTTCCGGGCCTCGGCCCGGAAGGTGCGCGAGGAGATCATGAGCGCCCCGACGCCGGCCGGGATCGTCCGGTCCCTCGAAGCGCTGGTCTGACCGTACGGGCCGCCCGGTCACCCCGGGCGGCCCGCACGCGCGGGGCCGCGCGGCCGCACCCGGACCCCGGACACCCGGTACGACCGAGGGGCCCGGCACCGGAACCCCGGAGGAGGGGACCGGTGCCGGGCCCCTCGTCCGGGTCCGGCGGCCGACGGAACGTCAGGCGCCGACGCCCTGCTCGAAGGAGAAGAACCCGTGCGGGTCGTAGGCGTGCTTCGCGGTGACCAGCCGCGGATAGTTCTCGGCGTAGTACGACTGCCGCCAGTCCGGCAGCGCGGGGTCGATGTAGTTCTGGTAGGTCTCGTGCGCGGAGTACCGGTCCGTGACGGCGAAGCCGTTGTCGATCCACGACCGGGCGGCCGCCTGCTCCTCGGCGGTGGCCTTGTCGGGCGCCACCACGGTCGCCCAGTCCACCGAGAACCGGGCGTCGCGGTGGACGTAGGCGGTCGCGGTCCGGCCGATGTCGGCGGCGGCGCCGCCCAGGGCGAAGACGTGCACCATCCGGGCGTGGCCGGCCCGGCGGTCGGCCTCGAAGGCCGCGAGCAGCTCGGAAACCCCGGTGGCCGGCAGGTCGTCCCGGAACAGCCGCGACCGGCTCAGGGTGAAGCCGCTGCGGGGCAGGTTCGCCTGCGGGTTGTCGCCGACCCGGTGGCACTGGGCGACCGAGCTGGTGGAGCACTTGAACCAGGACATCATGCCGCCGCGGAAGCCCAGGTCCTGCACGTTCCGGTAGGGCGGCGTCTGGCCGATCGCCGCGGCCAGCGCGTTCAGGTGCGGCGTGAGCTCCTCGGGCGAGCCGATGAAGGTGCCGTCGGTGAGCAGGAACGGCGCGGCGCCCGGGGAGGCGTCGAGCAGGCCGAGCAGGCAGCGGGCGCCGATCTCGCGGGGCGCCGAGTCGGCCAGCCAGCGCTGCCAGCCGTCCAGCACCTGCGCGGCGCTGTCCCAGGGCCAGGCGAGCGTGTAGTTGACCATCCGCGGGATGGTGGTGTGGCGGCGCTCGTAGCGGGTGACGATGCCGAAGTTGCCGCCACCGCCGCCGCGCAGCGCCCAGAACAGCTCGGGCTGCTCCTGCTCGGAGGCGGTCACCACGGCCCCGTCGGCGAGCACGACCTGCGCCGACACCAGTGAGTCGGCGCCGAGGCCGAGCGCCCGGGTCTGCCAGCCGATGCCGCCGCCCTGCAGGTACCCGCCCATGGCCACGGTCGGGCAGATCCCGCCCGCGAGCGCCACGCCGTTGGCGGAGGCCGTGTCGACGACGTCCACCAGTTGGGCGCCGGGGCCCAGGACGGCGTTCTGCGGGCCGATCCGGATGCCGTTGAGCTGCGACACGTCGATGATCAGGCCGGTGGTGGTCGAGTAACCGCCGTAGCTGTGCCCCCCGCTGCGGGGGACGGCCGGTATGCCGTGGTGGTGGGCGAAGGACAGGCAGGTCCGGACGTCGGCGACGTCCGCGCAGTAGGCGATGCCGGCCGGGTTCACGGTGTCGAACGCCATGAAGTTCAGTTGCTTGGCGAGCGCGTAGTCGGGGTCCTGCGGCCGGACCAGGCGGCCGTGCAGCCGGCTCGCCAGCCGGCTCCACTCGGTCGTCGCCGCCAGGCTGGCCGGACCGGCGCCCATCGAGCCGAGGCCCGCCGCGGCCAGTGCGACCGCGCCGCCCTTGAGCAGTGTTCTACGGGTGGGCACGCGTGCTCCTCCTTCGTCGTCGTTCAGCGCCGGGCCGTGTGCGCGGCCAGCTGCTCGGTGATCAGGTCCACGATCCGCTGCCGGTGCTCGGCCGGGAAGAAGTGGCCGCCCGGGTAGACGTGCAGGTCGAAGCCGCCCGTCGTGTGCCGTTCCCAGGCGCGGACGTCGTCCGGCGAGGTCTTGGGGTCGGCGTCGCCGGCGAGGGCGGTGATGGGGCAGTCCAACGCCGCCTCTCCGACGAGCCGGTAGGACTCGGCGGCCTTGTAGTCGGCCCGGATCGCCGGCAGCGCCGCGCGCATCAGCTCGTCGTCGGCCAGGACGCGGGTGTCGGTGCCGCTGAGCCGGGCCACCTCGGCGAGGAGGCGGTCGTCCTCGAAGGTGTGCACCAGCTCGCCGCCCGCCCGCGAGGGCGCCCGGCGCCCGGAGGCGAACAGCCGCACCAGGGTCGCCCCCGGGGCGGCCTCGATCCGGCGCGCCAGCTCGAACCCGAGGGTGGCGCCCATGCTGTGGCCGAACAGCGCCACCGGCCGGTCGAGGAACGGGCGCAGCGCGGCGAACGCGGCGTCGGCGAGCGCGCCGACGTCGTCGATGCAGGGCTCCTGCCGGCGGTCCTGGCGGCCGGGGTACTGCGTCGCCAGGACGTCCACGCGCTCCCCGACCGCCTGGGCGAACGGGAAGAAGTAGCTGGCCGCACCGCCCGCGTGGGGCAGGCAGACCAGCCGCACCGGCGCCTCCCGGGCCTCCGGGACGTACCGCCGGAACCAGCGGTCGCCCGCCTCCGGGACCGTCGTCATCGGTTCCCCCTCCTGTCTCTCCGGCCGCTCAGCGGCCCTCTCGTCCACCGGACCGCGCAGTGCCCGGCGTTCCCCTCCGGCACCACCGAAATGATCGTACGACCTTACTACCAAAGCGAGTTGATGCAGGCGAGCAAGCTGCGCGCCTGGACGTTGACGCAGTTGCGGTGCTGCACCCAGGTCAGCAGTTGACGGACCGTCATCCAGCGGAAGTCGGGGTGGGGCTCCATCGCCTCCGGCAGGTCGTCGCAGTCGACGATCATGTAGCGGCACTCGGCGTGGTGGAAGCGGCCACCCTCCTCGGAGAGCAGGACGTCGTAGCGGATGCCGTCGGTCGCACCGACCACGTAGTCGTAGAAGCGGGGCCGGCGCTCCGGCGGAGCGTCCGCGTACGTGGCGGGGCTGCACTGGACGGTGGGGCCGAGCTCCACCACGTCCAGGAAGCCGGGCTCCACCGCCGCGCGCATCAGGACGTGCAGCACCCCGTCGATCCGGCGGGTCAGGAAGGCGACGACGCCGACGTCGACGGGGGCCAGCAGCGGCTGGTGCCACGCGTCCACCTCGCGCTGACCGCGCACCGAGACGCCGACGACGCGGAAGTGCCTGTCCTGCCGGTGCACGATGTCGCCGTCCGACACCTGCCACTCCCGCAGCCCGGTCAGTTCGACCGTCTCGACGGAGAGGTCGGTGTCGACGCGCACGTCGTTGAGCCAGCCGGAGATCTCGGCGTCGGTGTGCAGGCCGTCGGTGTCGGCGGCCTGCAGGGAGTGCCACAGGTCGGCGGCGAACTCCGGGTCGGGCGCGTCCGCCGACGGGCCGCCCGAACCGTCCGGCGGCCCGTACGGGGCGATCGGCAGGCAGGCGAGCACCGTCCGGGAGTCCATGTTGACCAGGTTCGGCACGGCCAGCAACCGCCGGATCTGACCGTACGTCAGCCAGCGGAAGGAGTCCCGGACCTCGACCTCGTCGGTGGTCTCCACCACCATGTTGCGGTTGCGCTTGCCCAGGAACCAGGCGCCCTGCTCGGACTGGAGCACATCGGCGAGCACCCTGCCCCGGCCCGCCTGCAGGAAGTGGTCCAGGTACGGGATGGACGCCCCGCCGTGCACCTTGGTGTAGTTGCTCCGGGTGGCCTGCACGGTCGGCGACAGCTGGAGCTGCCTGCGGTTGCCCGGCTCGATCTTGGCCTGCACCAGGAAGTGCAGGACGCCCCCGAACTCCTTGGCCAGCAGACCGAGTATGCCGACCTCGGGCTGGTGGATGATCGGCTGCTGCCAGGCCCGCGGGTTGGGCCCGGCCGCGGTGACGTCCGCCCCCTGAATGCTGAAGAACTTCCCGCTGTCGTGGACCAGCGAGGCCTTGCCCTCGGTGAAGTGCCAGCCCTTCAGCTCCGCCAGCGGGACCTGTTCGACCGTCATCCGGTCGTTGGTCTCGCGGTCGTCGAGCCAGGCCGCGAACTCCTCGTTCGTCGTCAGTACGCCTTCGGTGACCAGCCCCGACCGCGTGACGCGCGGGCCGTCGGACAGGACCTCGGCCGACGCGGACGGCCGACTGGGAATTTCGCTCATTATTCACCCCTCTGCAGAAGCACCGGCGCATACCGTCCCGCCCCTCTTTAAATTCACGCTAAAACCGGCCGAATTCCCACCGGATCCCGCCGTTCCGCTGCTCGGTTTTAGCACCGGCCAAGGCCGCCGTTAGCGCCCGGTGCGATTCTCGGCAGAAATTCCTATTGACCGATGCGAGGCGGGGAAAGCGGATGAGTTCCGACTCGGCTGATCTGGGCCAGACGGCCAACGAGGCGAAGCTGCGTGACTATCTGAACCGGACGACCGCTGGTCTCCGTCAGGTGCGCCGACGCCTCGCGGAGGTCGAGGACCGGGAGCACGAGCCCATCGCGGTGGTGTCCATGGGCTGCCGCTTCCCCGGCGGGGTGGACTCGCCGGAGGCCCTCTGGGAACTGCTGCTGGCGGAGCGGGACGCCGTCACCCGCGTCCCCGGCGACCGCGGCTGGGACATCGACGACATCTACGACCCCGACCCCGACGCCCCGGGCAAGAGCTACACCCGGGACGGCTCGTTCCTGGAGGGCGCCGACCGGTTCGACGCCGACTTCTTCGGAATCAGCCCCCGCGAGGCCCTCGCGATGGACCCGCAGCAGCGCCAGCTGCTCGAGGTCGCGTGGGAGACCTTCGAGCGGGCCGGAATCCCGCCCGCGGCGCTGCGCGGAACCCGTACCGGGGTGTTCGTCGGCAGCATCGGCCAGACCTACAACCAGAGCCTCGGGCCGGCCGTCGACCAGGTCGAGGGCTACGTCCTGACCGGCACCCAGAGCAGCATCATGTCCGGGCGGATCGCCTACGCGTACGGGCTGGAGGGCCCGGCGCTCACGGTGGACACCGCCTGCTCCTCCTCCGCGGCGGCCCTGCACCTGGCGATCCGGGCGCTGCGCGGCGGCGAGTGCGACCGGGCCCTGACCGGCGGGGTCACCATCATGGCCACCTCCGCCTGGTACACCGAGTTCAGCCGCCAGCGCGGCCTGGCCCCGGACGGGCGCTGCAAGCCGTTCGCCGCCGCCGCCGACGGCCTCGGGTGGGGCGAGGGCGTCGGCCTCCTGATGCTGCGGCGGCTGTCGGACGCCCACCGGGACGGTGACCGCGTGCTGGCCGTGCTGCGCGGCTCGGCGGTCAACTCGGACGGCGCCAGCAACGGCCTGACCTCGCCCAACGGACCGTCCCAGCAACGGGTGATCGAGCTGGCGCTGGCCGATGCCCGGCTGACCGCCGGGGACATCGACGCCGTCGAGGCGCACGGCACCGGCACCACGCTCGGCGACCCGATCGAGGCCCAGGCCCTGCTCGCCACCTACGGCCAGGACCGGCCCGGCGGCGAGCCGCTCTGGCTGGGCTCGGTGAAGTCCAACATCGGCCACCCGCAGGGCGCCGCCGGGGTGGCGGGCGTCATCAAGATGGTGCTGGCGCTGCAGCACGGGCTGCTCCCGAAGACCCTGCACGTCGACGCCCCGACTCCGCACGTGGACTGGGAGGCGGGCGACGTCCGGCTGCTGACCTCCGCGCGGCCGTGGCCGGAGAGCGGGCGGCCCCGCCGCGCCGCCGTCTCCTCGTTCGGCGTCGGCGGGACCAACGCGCACATCGTCCTGGAGGCCGCGCCGCCGCGCCCGGAGCCGACCGCGCCGGACCAGGCCGTCCCCGACGCCGCACCGGCCGTCCCCGCCGCCGCGCCCGCCGCCACCGGGTCCGCCGCCCCGCCCGTCCTGGCCGGGGGCGAGCTCCCCTGGCTGCTGTCGGCCCGCAGCGAGCGCTCCCTGCGCGGCCAGGCCCAGCGGCTGCTGGACTTCGCGACCGCCCGCCCGGAGCTCCCGTCCGCCGACGCCGCCCACGCGCTGGCCGTCGAGCGCGAGCACCACGAGCACCGCGCGGCCGTCGCCGCCGGCACCCGTGAGGAGCTGGTGGAGGGCCTGCGGGCGCTGGCCGACGGCAAGCCCGGTGCCCGGGTCGTCCGCGGCCGGGGCACCGCGGCCCGGACGGTGTTCGTGTTCCCCGGGCAGGGCTCCCAGTGGGAGCGGATGGCGGTCGACCTGCTCGACGACTCCGAGGTCTTCCGCGAGCACCTGCACGCCTGCGCCGACGCCCTCGCCCCGTACACCGACTGGTCGCTGCTCGACGTGCTGCGCGGCGCGCCGGGCGCCCCGACCCTGGAACGGGTCGACGTGGTGCAGCCGGCGCTGTTCGCCGTGATGGTCTCGCTGGCGCGCGTGTGGCAGGCCGCCGGGGTCGAGCCGGACGCCGTGGTGGGCCATTCCCAGGGCGAGATCGCGGCCGCCCACATCGCCGGGGCGCTGTCACTGGACGACGCCGCGCGGATCGTGGCGCTGCGCAGCCGCGCCCTGCTCGACCTCGCCGGCACCGGCGGCATGGCCTCCGTCCCGCTGCCGGCGGCGCAGACCGCCCGGCTGCTGGATCACCCCGACCGGCGGAGCCTGAGCATCGCCGCGGTGAACGCCCCGGGCTCCACGGTGGTGGCGGGCGCACCGGAGGAACTGCGGGAGCTGGTCGACTCCTGCCGGGCCGAGCGGGTCCCGGCCCGGCTGATCCCGGTGGACTACGCCTCGCACACCCCGTACGTGGAGGCCGTCCGCGAGCGGATCGGGGAGGCGCTGGCCGGGATCGTGCCGCAGCCGGTCGACATCCCGTTCTACTCGACCGTCACCGCCGCACCGCTCGGCGCGGACGAGGCCCTCGACCCGGCCTACTGGTACCGCAACCTGCGGCAGCCGGTGCGGTTCGAGGAGGCCACCCGGGCCCTGCTGGCCGACGGGCACACGCTGTTCGTCGAGGTGAGCGCGCACCCGGTGCTCACCACCCCGGTCCAGGAGACGATCGAGGACGCCGGCGCCGAGGCGGTCGCGCACGGCACCCTGCGGCGCGACCACGGCGGACGGGCCCGGCTGCTGGAGTCCTTCGCCGAGGCGCACGTCAACGGCGCCCGCCCGGACTGGACGCGGATCGCGGCCGTCCGCCCGCGGACGCCCGTCGACCTCCCGACCTACGCCTTCGCCGGGGAGCGCTACTGGCCGGAGGCGGCCGGGGCGGCCGGCGACGTCCGGTCGGCCGGGCTGGGCTCGGCGGACCACCCGCTGCTGGCGGCCGAGACCGTACTGGCCGACGGCACCGGCCACCTGTTCTCCGGACGGCTGTCGCTGCGCACCCACCCGTGGCTGGCCGACCACGCGGTGCACGGCTCGGTGATCGTGCCGGCCACCGCGTTCGCCGAGCTCGCCCTGCACGCGGCGTTCCGGGTCGGCTGCGGCGAACTGGCCGAGCTGGCCCTGCACGCCCCGCTGGTCCTGCCCGGCCGGGAGGCGGTGCGGATCCAGGTGGTGGTCGGCGCGCCGGGGCCGGACGGCGAACGCGCCATCGGCATCCACGCGCAGCCGCAGGACGACGACCGGGATTCCGAGGACCTCCCGTGGACCCGCCACGCGACCGGGGTGCTGGCCCCGTCGGCACCGGCGGCGGAGCGGCCCGCCGAGGAGTGGCCCCCGGCGGGGGCGACCCGCCTGGAGACGGCGGAGGTGTACCCGCGGCTCGGCGCCCTCGGCCTGGAGTACGGCCCGGTCTTCCGGGGGCTGCGGGCCGCCTGGCGGCTGGGCGACGACCTGTTCGCCGAGGTCGAGCTGCCCTCCGGCACGGACGTCCGGGGCTTCGCCCTGCACCCGGCGCTGTTCGACGCGGCGCTGCACGTGACGGCGCTGAGCGGCGCCGAGCACGACGGCCGGACGAGGCTGCCGTTCGCCTGGCGCGGGGTGGCCGTGCACGCCGTCGGGGCGACGGCGGTGCGGGTGCGGCTCACGCTGTCCGGACCGGAGACCGTCGCGCTGTCGGTCACGGACCGCGGCGGCGCACCGGTGGCCTCGGTGGAGGCGCTGACCGTACGGCCGCTCACCGCCGACCGGGGCGCCGCGCCGGCCGGCCGCCGGGACACGCTGTTCCGCCTCTCCTGGCAGCCGGTGACCGCCCCCGCCGAGCGGGACGACCCGGCCGGCTGGGCGGTGCTCGGCGCCTTCCCGCACCCCCTCGAGTGGCTCGGTGCGCGGCCGCGGACGGCCGACGACCTCGCGGCGCTGCTGCACGAGGCCGACGCGGGCGTGCCGCTCCCGGCGACGGTGGTCGTGTTCGCCGCGGCGCAGGACCCGGCCGAGGACGGCGCGGGCCCGGACACCGGGGCCGGGGAGCCGATCGACGGCGCCCATGCCACCACCCACCGGATCCACCGCCTGGTCCGGCAGTGGCTCGCCGACGAGCGGCTGGAGGACAGCCGGCTGGTCGTGGTCACCGAGCGCGCCGTCGCCGTCCGGGCCGGGGAGCACGTCACCGGCCTGTCCACCGCCCCCGCCTGGGGCTTCGTCCGGGTCGCCCAGCTGGAGCGGCCGGACCGCTTCGCCCTGGTGGACCTCGACGGCCGGGAGTCCTCCGTACGACGGCTGCCCGAGGCCCTCTCCGCTCAGGAGCCGCAGCTCGCCCTGCGCGACGGCGCCGCCTTCGCGGCCCGGCTGATCCACGCCGACACCGAGGCGCTGCTGACCCCGCCCGCGGACGCCGCCGCCTGGCGGCTGTCGACCACCGCGGCGGGCACCGTCGACAACCTCGTCCTGGAGCCCTCCCCCGCCCTCGAACGACCCCTGGAGGCCGGGGAGGTGCGGGTCGCCGTCCGGGCCGCCGGGGTGAACTTCCGCGACGTGCTCATCGCGCTCGGCCTCTACCCGGGCGAGGCGGCCATCGGCAGCGAGGCCGCCGGCGTGGTGCTGGAGGCCGGCCCGGACGTCACGGACCTGGCGCCCGGCGACGCCGTCATGGGGCTGTTCCCGGAGGGCGCGGTCGGCCCGGTGGCGGTGGCCGACCGGCGGGCGCTGACCCGGGTGCCGTCCGGCTGGACGTTCGTCCAGGCCGCCGCGGCGCCGGTCGCGTTCCTGACCGCCTACTACGCGCTCCACGACCTGGCGGGGCTGCGGTCCGGGCAGCGGCTGCTCGTGCACGCCGCCACCGGCGGGGTCGGCATGGCCGCCGTCCAACTGGCCCGGCACTGGGGCGCGGAGGTCTTCGCGACCGCGAGCCGCCCCAAGTGGGACACGCTGCGCGCGGCGGGCTTCGACGACGCGCACATCGCGGACTCCCGGACGCTCGGCTTCGAGGAGGAGTTCCGGGCCGCGACCGGTGGGGAGGGCGTCGACGTCGTCCTGGACTCACTGGCCGGCGACTTCGTGGACGCCTCGCTGCGCCTGCTGCCCCGTGGCGGGTCCTTCCTGGAGATGGGCAAGACCGACGTCCGCGACCCCGACGAGGTGGCGACGAGCCACCCGGGCGTCGACTACCGGGCGTTCGAGACGGTCGAGGCGGGCCCGGACCACGTCCGGGGGATGCTCGCGGAGCTGGGCCGGCTGTTCGAGGAGGGGGTCCTGCGCCCCCTCCCGGTCAGCGCCTTCGACGTCCGCCAGGCACCCCGGGCGTTCCGGCTGATGAGCCAGGCCCAGCACACCGGCAAGCTCGTCCTCACCCTCCCGAGGCCGCTCGCCGCCGACGGCACCGTGCTGGTGACCGGCGGCACCGGCACGCTCGGCGCCGCGGTGGCCCGGCACCTGGTCGCCGAGCACGGCGTCCGGCAGCTGCTGCTGGTGGGCCGGCGCGGCCCCGAGGCGGCCGGCGCCGCCGAGCTCCGGGCCGAACTGGCCGCGGCGGGTGCCGAGGTGACCGTACTGGCCTGCGACACGGCCGACCGGGAACAGCTGCGCCGGGTGCTCGGCACGATCCCGCCCGAGCACCCGCTCACCGCCGTCGTGCACTCCGCGGGCGTCACCGACGACGCCGCCGTCACCGTCCTGGAGCCCGGTCAGCTCGACCCGGTGCTCCGCCCCAAGGTCGACGCCGCCTGGCACCTGCACGAGCTCACCCGCGACCTCGACCTCAGCGCGTTCGTGCTGTTCTCCTCGCTCGCCGGCACCCTCGGCAACCCGGGGCAGGCCAACTACGCGGCCGGGAACACCTTCCTGGACGCGCTGGCCGCCCACCGGCACGCGCTGGGCCTGCCCGCGGTCTCGCTCGCCTGGGGCCTGTGGGAGAGCGCCAGCGGCATCACCGCCGACCTCTTCGAGGAGAAGCGGCACGCCGTCGCGCACAGCCTGCTCACCACCATGTCGGACGCCGAGGCGCTCGCGCTGTTCGACGCCGGGCTCGCCGGGGGCCGCCCCGACCTCGTCCCCGCCGGGATCAACCTGGCCGCGGTCCGGGCGGCGGCCGAGACCCGGTCGGCGCCCGCGGTGCTGCGCGGCTTCCTGCGCCCCGTCCGCCGCCGGGCCGGCGGCAGGGCGGCCGCGCAGGGCTCGCTGGCCCGGGAGCTCGCCGGCCGCTCCGACGCCGAGCAGCGCGGCCTCCTGCTGGACCTGGTGCGCGGCAACGTCGGCGCCGTACTGGGCCACCCCGCGCCGGAGACGATCGACCCCCGGCGCCCGTTCCAGGAGATCGGGTTCGACTCACTGACCGCCGTCGAGCTCCGCAACCGCCTGAACGCCGAGACCGGCCTGCGGCTGCCCGCCACCCTGGTCTTCGACCACCCGAGCGCGGCCGCGCTCGCCGAGCACCTGCGCGAGCGGCTGGGCGGCCGGGCCGAGGGTGCCGTCGTGCGCGCCGGGGCCGCGCCCGGCGGCACCGACGACCCGGTCGTGATCGTCGCGATGGCCTGCCGCTACCCGGGCGGCGTCCGGTCCCCGGAGGACCTGTGGGACGTCGTCGACACCGGCCGGGAGACGGTCGCGGGCTTCCCCGAGGACCGCGGCTGGGACCTGGACGGCCTCTTCCACCCCGACCCCGACCACCCCGGCACCTCGTACGTCGACCGGGGCGGCTTCCTGGAGGAGGCCGGGCACTTCGACGCCGAGTTCTTCGGCATGAGCCCGCGCGAGGCGCTGGGCACCGACCCGCAGCAGCGCGTCCTGCTGGAGACCGCCTGGGAGACCCTGGAGCGGGCCGGCATCCCCGCCGGGACGCTGCGGCGCAGCCGCACCGGCGTCTTCGTCGGCATGACCTCCTACGGCTACCCGGCCGGCGCGTCGCGGGAGGCGCAGGCCGTCGAGGGCTACCTGCTGACCGGAGCGGCCAGCAGCGTCGCGTCCGGCCGGATCGCGTACGCCCTCGGCCTGGAGGGCCCGGCGATGACCGTCGACACGGCGTGCTCGTCGTCGCTGGTGGCGCTGCACCTGGCGGTGCAGTCGCTGCGCAACGGCGAGTGCGACCTCGCCCTCGCCGGCGGCGTCACCGTGATGCCCTCGCCGAGCGTCTTCGTCAGCTTCAGCCGCCAGCGCGGCCTGGCCCCCGACGGGCACTGCAAGCCGTTCGGTGCCGACGCCGACGGCACCGTCTTCTCCGAGGGCGTCGGCCTCCTGCTGGTCGAACGGCTCTCCGACGCCCGCCGCAACGGCCACCGGGTCCTCGCGGTGGTGCGCGGCTCGGCCGTGAACTCCGACGGCACCAGCAACGGCCTGACCGCCCCCAACGGCCCCTCCCAGCAGCGGGTGATCGAGCAGGCCCTCGCCAACGCGGGCATCACCCCGGCCGACGTGGACGCCGTCGAGGCGCACGGCACCGGCACCACGCTCGGCGACCCGATCGAGGCCCAGGCCCTGCTCGCCACGTACGGGCAGGACCGGCCCGACGGGCAGCCGCTGTGGGTCGGCTCGGTGAAGGCCAACATCGGCCACACCCAGCAGGCGGCCGGCGTGGCGAGTGTGATCAAGACGGTCCAGGCCATGCGGCACGGCCGGC
>NZ_JBEXWT010000111.1:0-27332 GCF_040629945.1 Kitasatospora sp. NPDC005856
GCTTCCTGGGCCCCTGCGGCTTCCGGTCCCTACGGATCTTGAAGTCCATCGCACACCTTGAGCTGGGGTGTTGCGACGACCGTTAGAACCCAAGCCTGAGCCGGCGGGTCCTCGCGCGGCTGTTCCCCGACGTCCCCGTCATCGACACCCCGTGGTCGACCCTTCTGTGGGCCACCGGACGCCTCGGGACACCCGATCGCCCCCGTCGGACCGACTGGCGCTGGCACGGCGCGCCGCTCGGCCACGGCTGACCCACCCCTTCCCTCCACGTGCGGGCACGCGGATGCCCTGGTCTGCGCCGCGGGGCTCGCCCGCACACTGCGTGCCCTCGACCGCCTCGGTGAGGCGGCCGACTTCCACCTCCGGGCCCTCGACGGTCTCACCCGGTGCCTGGGAGCCGACCACCCCGAGACCCGTGCGGTGCGTGACGGGCGGGCCGTCGACCGCGACCTCGAACCCCAACCGGTCTGAGCCAGGCCCCGCCGCCCCCCTCACGGCGGCCGGCCCGGGGCGGGCCTCCCAAGGAACACGGGTTCACGGGTTGACGGGTTGACGGGTTGACGGGTTGAGGGGCCGAGGATCGTGGGCCGCAGGCACCCCGGCCTGCCGGGGTCCACCGACGGACCGGGCGCCGCCGCCCCGCTGCGCCGCCCCGCTGCGCCGCTCGGCTTCAGGACGCCTCGGGGGATGGGATGTTGGTGCTCAGCAAGGTCAGGCCGAGATGGGTCAGCGTGTGCAGGACCGCCTTCCGCTCCCGGGTCACAGCGGTCAGCCCGGCCTTGCGCAAGGTGGTGGCGTGCTCGCTGGCGCTGGCCGGCGAGATGCCGGCCCGCTGCGCCAACTGCGTCGTCGTGCAGGCGGGATGGTCGGCGATGACGCACAGCACGATCGCCCTGCTGCGGCCCAGCAGCGCGGCCAGGGCCGGCGGCACCTGGGCATCGCCCCGGCGGGTGCCGGCAGGCGCTGCCCACAGGGCCGCCGCGTCGACCGGGTCGTGCAGGGCCTGGTAGGCCATGACCACCGTGTCGTCCTCAGAGCCGGCGAACAGCTGGGGAACCGGCCCGCAGAACACCGACGGAGCCAGGACGAACGAGCGTCCCGACAGGTGGAGGTCGGCTTCCGGGTGGGTCAGCGGCCGGTAGGCGGGGATCTCCAGCACCGGCGGGTCCCACACGGCCATCGGGCGCAGGCCGTCCAGGAGCGCCCCCACCCCGCCCTGCGCCATGAGCCGGCCCCGTCGCGCCACTTCGCCCTGGAGGTGCTGGTCGATGCGCGGCCAGTAGGGGGCGACCGCGACCTGGTGGCAGTGTCGCAGGGCGGCGCCCAGCCGCCGCAACGCCTGCGGGGCGGCGTCCATCGCCTCGGCCAGCCACACCGGCGCGGGCCCGGCCGTGCGCGGAGTGACGGAGAACTCCGCGCGCAGCCGCGCGGCCGGCGCACCGACCAGCCGCTCGATCCCCTCCTCCACGCAGTCCACCGCGCCCACCAGGGTGAACAGGTCCACCAGTCCCCCGCAGGCGGCCGGGCTGAGGAACCGTGCCGCCTGCCTGCCGTCGGCGCCGATCCGCGCACCGGTGCGCGCACGCCACCCGCCGAACAGCACCGCACGGTCGCGCCACTGCACGGTGCGCAGACTCAGCTGCGTCTCGGCGAGCGGCCCCAGCACCGTGACCCGTACCTGCGCCAGATCCTCAGCCGTGAAATGAACCCGTAGCACCCCGTCCTCCTCGTCCGCGCCCGCACCCTGCGGATGAGCCTTGCGGCCGTACTCGTCTCGGGGCAGGCCGAAACGAGTCGAATCCCGCAGGGCCGCGGGTGGACGCTTCTTTCGCGCCCGAGGCACACCACACATCCACCGAGCGACAGAGGGGAACACCCATGCGCGCACGTCTGCTTCTCACCGGCCTGGCCCTGGCGGCGACCGTGCTGGTGGGCGGCGCCGCCACCTGACCCTCGTCCTCGCGGGTTGATCCCGGCGCGGGCCCGCCGTGAGTGCGCGACGCCGTGAAGGCCCGGGGGCATCGGCGGCACAGCAAAGAACGGTTCCGGCCCTTCGGCTGGTCCGAAGGGCCGGAGTCGCGCCGGCCCGGGGCGGGGCGGGCCTTGCTACGGGACCTCGAGGCCACCGGTTGACGGGATCACGGGTTGACGGGGCCGAAGATCGTGGTCGGCTTCTTCTGCTGCGGGGTCTCCAGGCTCTGCAGGCACAGAACGTACTTGGTGCTGCCCCGCTTGTAGGTGAAGTAGCCGTCGGAGGTGGGGAAGGACGTGCGGCACACGCTCTCGCCGTCGTCGGTGTCGTCCTTGCGGCCCACGACGCGGGCCTCGGCCTGCGGGTCGGAGCAGGGGACCACCTCGACGTCGGCGTTCCTGTCGACGAGGCCGGGCAGGGCGGTGGCGATCGGGTTGTTGTTGTGGATGCAGTCGCCGGCCTTGGCGAAGTCGGGGTCGCGCTTCGCGACGAGGACGATCACCGAGATCAGGACCGCGGGGATGAGCACGCCGAGGATCGTGGGCCGCAGGTACACCGGCTTGCCGGGATCCATCGGCGGGCGGGGCGCGCCGGGCAGCGGCTCGGCCAGCTTGTCGACCTTCAGGCGCTGCGGGATGTTGATCAGCATGACGATCGGGTTGACGATCATCGAGGGGATGCCCCACCAGCCCTGCCAGAGGCTGTCGGAGGTCATCTCGCGGTGCGTGGCGATGCCGCAGCTGCGGCAGAACGGTCCGCGGCGCTTGAGGTACTTCAGGATGATGACGAGGCCCAGGTGCCCGCGGAAGGTCGCGTCCACGGCCGGGACGGATCCGCAGTTGCGGCAGCTGAGTTGGCCCTCACCGTAGCCGGGCAGGCCCGCGGCCGCAGCCGGATCCGTGGCTGGGGCGTCGGAGGTGGGCTCGGCGGGCGTGGCACCGGCGGCGGGCAGCTCGGCGGACTGAGTGGACATGGTGGATCCCCCGTGACGATCAAGAACATGTGCGTCGGGAAACCTACCGCTGCCGGGAAGCCCTGAGGGGCGAATTTCGCCGCCGGCCTTCCCTGCCCCGAGGAGGGCGTGCACGCCTCGCTGGCCGCGTTCTTCCGGCACGCGGCCGACCGGCTGGAAGGCATTTCCTCGCACGAGCACAGGAGCCCCCACCGTCCCGCGGCCCCCCGCGAGCCCGCCCTGCCCCGCCCGCAGGACGAGCCGATCCGCCTGTGGGCCCGCGCCCACGGCATCCTCGTCAACGACCGCGGGCGCGTCCCCTCCGCCGTCCGCGAGGCCTACGAGGCATCGCAGGGGTGAGCGGCCCCGCCGCCTGCCTCACCGCGGCGGGGGGCACGGGCACAGCCAACGCCCTGCCAGCGGCCGATCTCGGGATGTCCACGCCCGACACTCGGAGATCACCGGTGGCCGTCTGCGGCCGACCTCCACTTCACCAGGCAGTCGACTCCTTCGGCGTGGTAGCGCGGCCCGGGGATGGACCGCCATTGCGCCGTCACCCGCCGGGCATGCGCCGGGGGGTGCCGCAGCGGCGCCAACCGCACCTCCAGCTCGTCGTACCGGGCATCGATCCCGCCGTTGCCGGGATGGCTCGCGGAGTCGGCGCAGCCCGCCGTACGACGGGTGTCCCAGTCGGCGAAGATCGCCCACTGTTCGCGTTCCAGCGCCAGGACGGATTCGCTCACAGGCCACACGACGTACTCGTCATCGGGAGCGTCGGGGCGGGCGTGGTCGTGCACGGCCCGGAAGTAGTGGGCGACACCATCGACGTCGGCAAGTCCCGCGCGTGGTCCGTCGTACCAGTCGAGCTCGACGTAGACGCGCTCGTACCCCACGTTCCCCAGCGATTCGGTGTCCGGGATCTCAACCATGCCGGCAGGCTACTGGTGATCACAGACGCCTGCCCCGGGAACGGTCGACGGCGACGGGCGCAGGGGTGGGGCTGCGCGGACGGGCTGCGCAGCGCGAACGCCCTGGACCTCTCCCGGGCGGCTGTGGACGGCTCTCCTGTCGACCGGGCAGGACGGGCAGCAAGCACCACCTGATCACCGACGCCACCGGCGTACCGCTCGCCGTCACCCCGACCGACGGCAACCGCAATGACGTCACCCAGCTCAATCCCCTGCTTCAGGCAGGGTCCCACGGCCGTCCTGCCCTCCTTTCTCCCCCTGCTGCCGAACCCGACGGTACCGGCGGGGCGTTCCGGGGAACCGGAGTTGCCGAAAGGGGACTTGGACCGTGCGCACCCGCGTCGCGCGGGCCGTTCGGGACCACCCGGCCGCGCCGGCCCCGCCGCCTGGCTCACGGCGGCGGGGCCGGACACGGGCCGGTGCGCCCGGCCGTGGGTGCGCCCGGCGGGGTGTCAGGCGGGGCGGATGCCCGGGTTGCCGGCCTCGGTGGTGAAGGAGGCGGCGGTGGACAGGGTGCCGCCTGGGCGGGTGATGTGGGAGACGACGCGGTAGTCGGCGCGGGCGCGGTGGCGGTCCAGGGTGAGGACGGTGTAGCCACGACGTCCGTCGTAGAACTTCATGTGCGGGTTGGCGGACATGAGGTTGGTCCAGTTGGAGGGCTTCTCCTCGCCGTCGCCGTCGCTGCTGATCGAGGTGCCGACGAACTCCACGCCCACGGTGCGCGAGGCCGGGTCGTCGAAGTCGCGCTTGACGTCCAGGGCGTAGGCGACGTGGACGTCGCCGGTGAGCAGGACGAGGTTCTCCACACCGGACCGGTCGACGGCCTGCAGGAAGCGCTCGCGGGCGGCCGGGTAGCCGTCCCAGGCGTCCATGGAGAGCTTGGAGCGTTCGGCGGTGGTGTTCTTGCGGCGGGAGAAGACGACCTGCTGGGGCACGACGTTCCAGGTGGCCTTGGAGGTGCGCAGGCCTTCGGCGAACCAGCGTTCCTGGGTGGCGCCCATCAGGGTGCGCTTGGGGTCGTCGGACTGCGCGGTGGGGTACTGCCAGCCGTCGCCGTTGGCCTGGTCGTCGCGGTACTGGCGGGTGTCGAGGATGTCGAACTGGGCGAGGCGGCCGAAGTGGACGCGCCGGTAGAGGGTGAGGTCGGTGCCGCTGGGCTGGGGCATGCGCAGCGGCTGGTTCTCCCAGTAGGCGCGGTAGGCGGCGGCGCGGCGGGCGACGAAGGGGGCCGGGTCCTGGTTCTTCTCCGGGATGCCGGCGGCGTAGTTGTTCTCCACCTCGTGGTCGTCCCAGGTGACGTACCAGGGGTGGGCGGCGTGCGCGGCCTGGAGGTCGGGGTCGTTCTTGTAGAGGGAGTAACGCAGCCGGTAGTCCTCCAGGGTGGTGGTCTCGTGGTTGAAGTGGGCGGCGAGAGTGCGGTCGGTGTACTTGCGGTCGCCACCGACGGCGTCGATGCCGTACTCGTAGATGTAGTCGCCGACGTGGAAGACCGCCTGGACGTCCTCGCTCGCGAGGTGGCGGTAGGCGGTGAAGTAGCCGTCCTCGTACGCCTGGCAGGAGACGAAGGCGATGCGGGCGCTGTCGAGTTTCCGGCCGCGCGGCGGGGCGGTGCGGGTGCGTCCGACGGGGCTGGCCCAGGGGCCGACGGTGAAGCGGTACCAGTACTCGCGTCCGGCGTCGAGGTCGTCGACGTCGACATGGACGGCGTAGTTGAACTCGGCGTGGGCGCGGGCGGTGCCGCGACGCTCGACGCGGCGGAACCTCTCGTCGCGGGCGATCTCCCAGGCGACCTTGACGGAGCCGGTGGGCGGCAGGCCGGCGCCGGGCTCCAGCGGGCGCGGGGCCAGACGGGTCCAGAGCACGACGGCCTCGGAGGTCGCGTCGCCGGAGGCCACACCGAGGGTGAAGGGGTTGTCGCCGATGGCGCGCGGGGCGATCTCGTTGTCGGCGGCCTGGGCGGTGGGCAGGTTGACGCCGAAGGCGAGCGCGGCGGCGGCCGAGGTGACGGTCAGGAAGCGGCGCCGGTCCAGGCGGGCGGCGGCCTCGCGCAGCATCCGGTCGGGCGTGGGGCGGTCGGCGGGGCGGGTCATGGGGGTGGTGGCCTTTCGCAGCTCGGGGGGTGTGCGAAGGGAATTGGAGTGGACCGCCCCGTACTGCGGGGGTCCGGACCACGGCAGCCGAGTGATCATCCGGTGGGAGACTCGTGAAGGTCCGGCACTTCACCGCGAATCGTGCGCAATGTCGCATCGCGGTTCGGGTCGCCGCGGTGCGCCGTGTCCGGCCCGGCCCCCGCCCCACACCCGCGCCCCCGGCACCCGCCCGTACGCGCCGCGGGTGCGGCCTGCACCATGGGCAGGTCAAGACCCTCGCACGCGGGCCGGGCGCGCGGGCCGGGGGCGGGGTGCCGGGCGCGCGGGCCGGGTGCCGGGCGCCGGGCGCCGGGCGCTCAGACGACTTCCAGGTTGGCCATCATCCCCATGTCCTCGTGTTCGGCGTTGTGGCAGTGGAAGAGGTAGCGGCCGCGGTAGCCGTCGAAGCGGGTGATGATCTCCGCGGACTCCCCCGGGCGCAGCGAGACGGTGTCCTTGAGGCCGGCGTCGTGGGGCAGTGGGGGTCTGCCTCCGCGGGTGAGGATGCGAAAGCCGACGAGGTGGAGGTGGACGGGGTGGTGGACGTCGGCGATCAGGCGCCAGATCTCGGTGTCGCCGAGGGGGACGGTGACGTCGGTGCGGGCGGGGTCGAAGGGTTGGCCGCCGATGAGCCAGCCGTGGCCGCCGTTCGTACGGCCGGCGCGGAAGGCGAAGTCGCGGGTGCGCACGGCGTCTTCGCGGCGCCAGTGGGGCAGGTCGGTGGACAGGACGGGCGGGATGCGGCTGTCGTCGGGGGTGGTGGGGCGGCGGGTGATGCGGAAGGCCATGATGTCGCGGGTGCGGCCGGCGCCGAGGCGGTTGACGATGCGCACCAGGGAGCCGACGGGGGCGGCGGCGAAGTCGACGACGACGTCGTAGCGCTGGGCGGGGGCCATCGGCAGGGCGCGGTGGGTGACGGGGGCGGCGAGCAGGCCCTGGTCGGTGCCGATCTGGACGAGGTCGAGGCGGCGGCCGTCCTCGGTGCGGGCCTCGATCTCGTAGTGGCGGGCGTTGGAGGCGTTGAGCAGGCGCAGGCGGTGGCGAGCGGCGTCGGTCTCGTGGACGGGCCAGGGGGCGCCGTTGACGAGGATGACGTCGCCGAGGACGCCGGCCGTGTACGGATCGCTGACGCCGGGGCGTTCACGCAGGGCCGGGTCGAGACAGGGGTAGGTGAGCGCGCCGTCGGCGCTGAAGGCGCGGTCGGCGATCATCAGCGGGATCTCGCGGGGGCCGGCGGGCAGGCCCAGAGCGTCATCGGCGTCGTCGCGCACGATGTACAGGCCGGCCAGGCCGCGCCAGATGGCGGGGGCGGTGAAGTCCATGCGGTGGTCGTGGTACCAGAGCAGGGCGGGACGCTGGTCGTTGGGGAAGGTGTAGTCGCGTGTGCGGCGACTGGTGACGGCACGCGGGTCGGTCATGGCTCCGGCCTTGTGCTGCGCGCCGGTCGCGTTCCCCATGCCCGCCATGCCGGGCATGATGTGGGGGGTCTCGGGCCAGCCGGCGGGCAGGACGAGGTCGGTGGGGTAGCCGTCGGAGTCCGCGGGGGTACGGCCGCCGTGCAGATGGACGACGGTGGGCACCGGCAGTTCGTTGCGGTGGGAGACGGTGACGGGACGGCCGCGACGGGCCTCGATGGTGGGGCCGGGGAAGGTGCCGCCGTACGTCCACAGCCGGGTGGTGAGGCCGGGCAGGATCTCGGCGTCGGTCTCGCGCTGGACGATCTCGTAGTGATCGGTACCGCCGTCGGTGGAGACGGGTTTCGCGACGGCGGGCAGCGGCAGCGGGACCCGGTAGGCAGGCGGGAGCGGGGCGGTGCTGCGCAGCTCGGCGCCGGTGGTGGCAGGGCGGCGGGCCAGGGTGGCGGCGGTCGCGAGACCGGTGGTGGTGAGCAGACCGAACGCACCGCCGATGCCCAGGATCTGACGCCTGCTCATGACGCTGCCGGGGGTGGGGCGGGGTTCAGGCACGGTCGTCCTCCGCTCGGGTGGTGCGGCCCTCGGCGCGGCGGGCGGTGCGGGCGGGCAGCGGGGTGCGCCACAGGGCGACGGTCAGGACGACGGTGGCGGCGATGGTGGCCACGCCCAGGGGCAGGTGCAGCCACAGGGCGCCCTCCAGCCCGGCGACGTACTGGACGCTCTCGGCGGCGGCGACGGCGAGGGTGGCGGCGGTCGGCCAGGCGCGGCGCAGCCGGATCCACAGGACGAGGGCGGCGATCAGCTGGAGGTAGCCGAGGGTGGTGACGGTGTCGGCGCCGGCGGTGTGCCAGGTGAGGGCGTCGTAGTCGCCGCTGAGGTAGACGCCGGCGAAGACGGGCTGGCCGGAGATCGCGACGGTGTGGGCGGCGGCCAGGGCCCGCAGCACCCGGCCGGCGGGCCCGGTGCGGGCCCCCGTGGGCCCGGTCCGCTCCCCTGTGGCGGACCGGGCCTGGGGCTGCGGTGGGGTCCTGTCGGCGGCGATGGCCATGGGGCTTCCTTCCTCAACGCTGGTGCCGGGCCGCATGGTTCGCCGGTGCGGGCCCACCCCTTGACGCTATGACCGTCCGGTTATCCTGTCTAAGATCAATATCGCTATGACGTTATGACGTTCGGGGCATGGGAGCCGGGGTGGACCTGAACACGCTCGCGCAGTTCCTGGCGGTGGCGCGGCTGGAGCACCTGAGCCGGGCGGCGGAGGAACTGCGCGTCGCCCAGCCGTCGTTGAGCCGCTCCATCGCCCGGCTGGAGGCGGAGCTGGGCACCCCACTGTTCGAGCGGGGCGGGCGACTGCGGCTGAACGCGGCCGGGCACCTGTTCCGCGGCTACGCGGAGCGTTCGCTCGGCGAACTGGCGGCGGGCCGGCGGGCGGTGGCTCAGGCCGCCGGGCAGGGCTTCGGCACGGTGCGCCTGGCCTCGGAGACCTTCCTGGCCTTCAGCGGACCGCTGGCGGCGTTCAAAGCAGCCCACCCCGACGTGGAGATCGAGCTGCACCAGCTGTCCGCCGAAGAGGCGGCACGCCGGCTGCGCGCCCAGGACGTCGACCTCGCCGTGGTCTCCCAGCCGATCACCGCCGAGGGCCTGGAAACCGTCCTGCTGCTGGACGAGGCGGTCGGGCTGGCCGTCGCCCCGGGCCATCCGCTGACCGGACGCACCACGGTCGGCATCGACGAGATCGCCGACCAGCCCTTCATCGCCGCCCGCCCCGGGCACTGGCAACGCCGCCTGCTGGAACGGCTGTTCGCCACCCGCGGCCTGGAGCCGAGGATCGTCTGCGAGTGCGACGAGGCCGGTGCCATCGCCGAACTGATCAGCGCGGGCCTGGGCATCGGCCTGGTACCCGATGTCGCCCGACGCACCGCCACCCGCCTGCCGCTGACCTGGATCGCCGTCGACGCCCCCGACTGCCGCCGCGCCCTGACCCTCCTGTGGGCCACGGGCAGGCGCCTGCCCACCGCCGCCCGCCTGCTGCGCGACGCCGTCACCGCCTGGGACTGGACGGGCACAGAACAGGCGTAGGGCAGGCGTAGGCGGGGGCGGGGGCGCTCGGGTACGGCCGTCCGCCCTGTCGCGAGCCGCGCCGGAGCGCGTCCACCGCAGTGGAGTCGGACGTGGTGAGGCGACAGGACCCGCGCCCGCCCGCCACATTGCCAGGCAGGGATGGGATGGGTGGGGTGGGGTTCTGGACGCGGCCCCCGCCCGTTCCCGGCAGGGGGTGGACACGTGGGCAGGCCGGCTCCCCCACCCTGCGGCACACGCTGACGGCCTCTCCTGACGCCCCCTTTTCCCCGCCGGAACAAACGGCCTCGGTGCCCGGCCGGGAACGCGAACGCCCTCCCCGCCGGGAGCGCCTCCCGGCACGGCTCCCACTCCTCCGGCCCGACCGTCCGCCCGGCCCGTTTCCCCCGTCGCCACGGACACGACTGCGGCCCCACCGCCCGTACGGTGGGGCCGGAACCCGACGTCTTCACCGGCCCGCTAGAGCCTGGCCGCCGAGAACGTGTCGCACCGGGCGAGGTCGCCGCTGCGGTAGCCGGTGGTGAACCAGGCCTTGCGCTGCTCGGCGGAGCCGTGCGTCCAGGCCTCCGGGTTGATCCGCCCGGTGGCCTGCTGCTGGATCCGGTCGTCACCGACCGCCGCGGCCGCGTCCAGGCCCTGGGCGATGTCCTGGTCCGTGAGCGAGGCGATCAGCGGACGGCCGGTGGAGGGCTGCGGCGTGGTGGTCGCGTGGTGCGCCCACACCCCGGCGTAGCAGTCGGCCTGAAGTTCCAGGCGCACCGAGCCACTGGTCGCGCCCTGGCGGTCGCCTCCGACCTTCTGCATGGCGCCGGTGAGGTTCTGGATGTGGTGACCGTACTCGTGGGCGACGACGTAGGACTCGGCGAACGGGCCGCCCTTGGCGCCGAAGCGGGAGGACAGCTCGTCGAAGAAGCCCAGGTCGACGTAGGCCTTCTTGTCGCCGGGGCAGTAGAACGGGCCCACCGCCGAGGTCGCCGACCCGCACGCGGTGGAGACCTGGCCGGTGAACAGCACCGTCTCCGCGTTCTTGTACGGGACCTTGGCGGCACCCGGCAGCTCGGTGCGCCAGAAGTCCTGGAGACTGTTGGTGACCGCCACGATCCGGCAGTCCTGACGCTTGTTGGCGTCCGCCCCGCTCTTGCAGGCCTGCTGCACCTCACCGGCGGTACGCACGCCGGTGGAGCCGGAGGAGGAACCGGAGCCGGAGGACAGGCCCAGCAACTGCGGATCGACGCCGAGGACGATCGCGAACAGCACGGCGAGCAGGCCCACCGCCCCGCCGCCGATGGCGACCTTCCCACCGGGAATGCCGCGCCGGTCGTCCACCTGCGAGGTGTCGAGGTCGCCCTGGTCGTCGAACTGCATGAGCCCCTGCCTGCCCGTTTCCGTCGTGTTCCGCCCCACTGGTGACGGTCTGTACCGTCGATGACCGGCCCAGCCTACGGCCCCGACCCCGACCCGCGCCGCAACGGGGGCCGGGACCCCGGGCAGGCCCGGCCGGGGCGGGGCGGACGGGCCAGGCGCGGCCAGGCGGGCCCAGGCGCGGGCCGGGCGGCCCGGGCGGGCTCAGGCGGGCGCCGGGGCACCGAGGATGCGCAGCAGCTCCAGGCGGGAAGCCGACTCGCCACCCGGCACGGCCGTGTGCACCAGCAGCAACTGCTCTTCTCCACCGGCGGCCAGCACCTCGCACTCCAGCTCCAACAGCCCCACCACCGGGTGCAGCACCCGCTTGCGGCCGCCGCGCCGCCGGGCGACCTCGTGGCACTCCCACCAGGAGGTGAACTCCTCACCGGTGGCAAGGAGTTGCTCCAGCAGTTCGGCGCCGCGCCGATCCCCGGGGCGGGCCGTACGGGCGGCGCGCAGGGAGGCGACGTGGGCGCGGGCGAGATCCTCGTGGTCCTCGGGCGGGAACAGCGCCCGGCTGGCCGGATCGGTGAACCAGCGCAGCAGCAGGTTGCGCCGCTCGGGCACCAGGGCGCCGAGGTCGCCGAAGACGGCGGCGGCCATCGGGTTCTGCGCGAGGACGTCACCGAGGTCGGAGACGACCTGAGCGGGCGTGTCGTGCAGCCGGTCCAGGATCAGCAGCAGCCCTGGCCGCACATGCCCGAGCGGCCCGTGCCGACGCGGCGGCTCGTGCCCGGCCAGACGGAACAGGTGATCACGCTCGTCCTGGGTCAACCGCAACGCCCGCGCCAGCGCCGCGAGCAACTGCGGCGAGGGCTGCGGACCGCGCCGCTGCTCCAGACGCGCGTAGTAATCCACCGATAACCCCGCCACCTGCGCCACCTCCTCCCTGCGCAGCCCGGGCGTGCGCCGCCGCACCCCCGGCGGCAGCCCCAGGTCAGCGGGAGCGAGCCGGGCCCGGGTACGGGTGAGGAAGTCGGCCAGCGCCACTCGATCGATCATGCCCCCATCCTGACCCCGCCGGGCACGCCGCAACCAGGGACCACGAATCCCTGCCTCGGCCGCGGCACGGCACGGAGGCGACAGCCGGGCAGGCGGGCAGGCAGGCAGGCAGGCAGGCGGGCGGGCAGGCAGGCAGGCAGGCGGGCAGGCGGGCAGGCGAGGGAAGCGTCGAGCAGCACCCGAGCGAGGACATCGACACCTGGGACGGCCCCGAATCCAGACTCTGGGCCACCTGGAACGACGGCACCCGCGGCGGCCGAATCGACCTCGCCGACTTCCTCGGCGCCGCCGGCCGGGCCGGGGACCCCCAGCCAGGGACCGGCGGTCCCCGGTTCGACGGGTCTCTGCCGCACCGCCAGCACCGCGCGCACGCTGGTGGGCGTTCAGAGGTGATCGATTCTCCTGGAGGAGACGGGCGATGGCGACGATCCTGGTGACGGGCGCGACGGGTTCGGTGGGCAGCCGACTGGTACCGCGGCTGGTGCGGTGGGCCACGGCGGAGGGCTCCTCGGTGCGGGTGCTGGTGCGCGACGCCGCGAGGGCGCGGGGCCTGGACGGGGTGGAGGTGGTGGTCGGCGACCTGTGCGAACAGAGGGACCGGGCACGGGCGCTGGAGGGCGCCGAAGTGGTGCTGAACGTGGCGGCCGCGCCGCGCGGGGGCCCGGACGAGGCCGCGTGGGCGGTCAACCGGGACGCGGCCCTCGCCCTGGGGCGGGAAGCCGCGAAGGCCGGGGTGACCCGCTTCGTCCACACCAGCACGAACCTCGTCTACGGACGGGGCCTGGGACGCCCCGCCGTGGAGGGCGACCGCCTCGCACCGGATCCGGCCTGGGGCGTGTACGCGGCGTCCAAAGCCCAGGCCGAGGAGGGACTGCGCACCCTCGGGTGCGAACTGCCACTGGTGGTGGCACGGTTGGCGTTCGTCTACGGGCAGGGCGATCCCCACCTGGCACAGTCGCTGCGGTGGGCGGCGGCATGGCCCGCGCACCGGCGTCTGGCGGTCGTGCACCACTCGGACGTGGCACAAGCCCTGTGGCGCACGGTGGTGACACCCGGCATCGAGGGACGCACCTACAACATCGCCGACGACGCACCGCTGACGGCCTGGGACCTGCACACGCTCAACGGGCGGGCCCATCCCGGCGCATCACCCCAGGAACCGTTCGACCCCTGGGAAGGCCAGATGTCCACCGCGGCCGCGCGCCGGGAACTGGGCTGGCACCCGCTCTACCCCTCGGCATGGACGGCCGCCGACGCCCGGGCGCTGTAACCGACGCCCGCCCGGCCCTCCCCCTGAGGGCAGAGCCGGGCAGGCACCGATCAGCCGACCGGGCACCGGTCAGCCGGGCGGATACCGGTCAGCCGGCCGGCGCGGGGGCGTAGCCGGCCGGGCGGGTGGTGAAGGTGCCGCGGCCCTGGGTGCGGCCGCGCAGGCGGCCGGCGTAGCCGAACAGTTCGGCCAGTGGCACGAGCGCGTTCACCCGGGCGGTGGTGCCGTGGCCGGTCCCGGTGGAGCGGACGTGGCCGCGGCGGGCGGCGAGGTCGCCGAGGACGGCGCCCAGGGTGTCCTCGGGGACGGTGACGCTCACCTCGGCGAGCGGTTCCAGCAGGTGCATCCGCGAGGCGCGCAGGGCCTCGCGCACGCCGAGGCGGGCGGCGGTGCGGAAGGCGAGTTCGGAGGAGTCCTTGGGGTGGGTGGCCCCGTCGGTGAGGGTGACGGCGACGCCGGTGACCGGGTGTCCGCCGAGCGGGCCCTCGGCGAGGGCGTCGCGGCAGCCGGCCTCGACGGCCTGGACGTACTCGCGCGGAACCCGTCCGCCGGTGACGGTGGAGGTGAAGGTGAACTGCTCCTCGGTGCCCGGCGGCAGGGGGTGGACGTCGAGGACGAGGTGGGCGAACTGCCCGGCTCCGCCGTCCTGTTTGGCGTGGCGGTAGGTGAAGCCGGTGACGCCCTCAAGGAGGGTCTCGCGCAGGGCGACGCGCGGGCGGCCGACCACCGCCTCGACGCCGGTCTGGCGCCGGATCTTCTCCACCGCGACCTCCAGGTGCAGTTCGCCCAGGCCGGACAGGGTGCGCTGGCCGGTCTCGGGGTCGGTGGCCACGCGCAGCGAGGGGTCCTCCTCGGCGAGGCGGGCGAGGGCGGCGGCGAGCTTGTCGGTGTCGGCGGCACGGCGGGCCTCGACGGCGACGGTGACGACCGCCTCGGTGCGCACGGGAGCCTCCAGGGCGATGGGGTGGTCGGCGTCGCACAGGGTGGCGCCGACGCGGGTGTGTTTGGGGCCGACGACGGCGACGATGTCGCCGGGCAGGGCGAGGTCGGTCTCGTCGTGGTGGAGGGTGAGGATGCGGGCGACACGTTCGGTGCGGCCGGTGGTGGTGTCGAGCACGGTGTCTCCCTTGTGAAGGGTGCCGGAGTACAGGCGCAGGTGGGTCAGGCGGCCGGTGGGGGCGGCGGTGACCTTGAACGCCAGGGCGGTCAGGGGCTGACGCGGGTCGGCCTCGCGGTGGTGGGTGCCGTCGGCGCAGCGGGTGGGCGCCACGTCGAGCGGGGAGGGCAGGTAGGCGACGGCGGCGTCCAGGAGCGGTTCGATGCCGCGGTTGCGGTAGGCGGAGCCGCACAGCACCACGACGGCCTCGCCGGTTCGGGTGAGGTCGCGCAGGGCCGCGGTGAGGGTGTCGGTGCCCAGGGCGGCGCGGGCACAGAACTCCTCCAGGGCCTGGGGGTGCAGTTCGGCCACCGCCTCGTCCAGCAGGCGGCGGCGCTCGGTGGCCGCGGCCTGCAGGTGGGCAGGGACCGGGCCCTCGTGCAGGGTGCCGTCCTCGTCCCAGGTGAGGGCGCGCAGGCGGAGGAGGTCGACGACGCCGGTGAACGACTCCTCGGTGCCGATGGGTAGTTGGACGGCCAGCGGGTGCGGGTGCAGGCGTTCGCGGATGGAGGCGAGGGCGGTGTCCAGGTCGGCGCCGGCGCGGTCGAGCTTGTTGACGAAGGCGATGCGCGGCACGCCGTGGCGTTCGGCCTGGCGCCACACGGACTCGCTCTGCGGCTCCACGCCGGCGACCGCGTCGAACACCGCCACCGCGCCGTCCAGGACGCGCAGGGAGCGCTCGACCTCGTCGGCGAAGTCGACGTGGCCGGGGGTGTCGATCAGGTTGATCCGGTGTCCGGCCCAGTCACAGCTGACGGCGGCGGCGAAGATGGTGATGCCGCGTTCGCGTTCCTGGGGGTCGAAGTCGGTGACGGTGGTGCCGTCGTGGACCTCGCCACGCTTGTGGGTGAGGCCGGCGAGGTAGAGGATCCGCTCGGTGACGGTGGTCTTGCCCGCGTCGACGTGAGCGAGGATGCCGAGGTTGCGGACGGCGGCGATGCTCTTCGCGGTGGTGCTCTTCGCGGTGGTGCTCTTCGCGGTGGTGCTCTTCGCGGTGGTGGTGGCGGTGGTGGCGGTGTGAGTGCGCATGGCCCGGGTGCCTTTCGAGGCGGTCGGTCTCTGGGGTGGGCGCGCGATCGTGCAGTGCCGCCGACGGATCGTCGGGTCAGGTGCCGTGGAAGGCCCGTGCGGGCCGACGATGGCCGGATCTCAGACGGTGGCGGCACTGCTCCGGTGCCGGCCGCGCAGCGGGCACCGGGAGGAGCGGGACACCAGGATCACCTCGTACCGCGACGCGGGAGAGGGGGCGGCGGCGCTGTGCTTCGGCATGGCTGCCCGCCCTCCTGTCCTGGTCTCGTCCGCCATCGCGGTCGTCACGGTCGTCTTGGGCCGCGCTGCGGGCGCGGCTGCGTGGCGAGTGTAGGCAAGGCGGGCCGGATGGGGCGAAGGGTTTTACGGCGCGGCTTGTTCCTTCTTCCCGGGAGGCCCTGGGCCGCCTCCGCTCGGACCAGGCCATGCGCAGGCCGATGCCCCGGCCCTGGGTCTCTCCGCCGCGAGGAGGGCGGCCGCCCGAGCACGGCGATGCGGTGTCGACTCCGCCGTCAGGTCGCGGTGGGAATGTGGCGTGCTGCCGCGAGCTTGGCCATCGTCCGAAGTTTCGCGAAGTAGGAGACGCAGTACTCCGAGTTGATCAGGGGAATGATCTTGTCGAGGTCGGCGATGCACACCCAGAGGATGGCGATGCCACTGTCGTCGAGCCCACCGTTCAGCTCTCGCTGGACGAGGCCGGCGACGTCGGCGTCCAGGAGGATCAGCTCCACGCCCTCGATGTCCACGCCGCGGAAGCTGTCGGGGTACAGGGCGCGCCGGTGTTCCTCCCACAGCCGGGCGAGTCGGTCTTCAGGCTGTGCCCGACTCACGTCGACAACTGCCGCTCGTGCCGCAGATGGTGGGCGAAGAAGCAGGGAAACGGCATCGAAGACGGCACGCACCATGGCGATGGCCCTGACCGGACCGACAGCGGCACTTGTCACGGTGCCCTGCGCGATTCTGTCGCGCAGCAGTCGGCTGCGGTCGAGCTCGGCAGCGAGTTCGGCCGGGATGAGCCCCGCGTCGCCGGCCCGCTCGATGAGGTTCCGGAGCGGTTCGTTGACGGCCAGGCGCCCGGCAAGGACGTGCTCCAGGGCGAGCAGGGAATGCGTGACGGCGACGGTGGCGAACTCGTACCGGTAGTAGGAGTGCCGGATGAGCTCGCGGGACGTCTCCATCGCACTCATGACGTACATCGACGCGTCGTCGGGCAGGACCAGGTCGGCCACCAGAGCGTGCGTGCCCGCGTAGTCGAGAACGACGTCGCGGGCACGCGGGTCCGGTACTGGCAGAGGGAGCAGGCCGGGCAACGGCGGTGGGGTGTTCACCGGTGCATTCTTGTCATCCGGAGGCTCTCGGTGCCAACGGATTCACGAGGGGCGGTTGGCAACCCGGTGCCGCACGTCGCGACCGGCCCGGTCCGGCCTCGAAGAACAGGCTTACGGTGTCCGCAGGCGCAGCACCGGCTGGGACCAGCCGTCGTCGTGCACCCCGGCGTCCAGGGCGGCGCCGAGGGCGCGTTCCTCGTAGGCGAAGTGGGATTCCATGATGGCGGCGAGGCCGTCGAGTTCGCGTCCGATCGCCTCCGAGTCGGCGGTGGCCGGGTCGGTGCCGGGGGCGGCCGCGGCCTGGTCGGCGAGGTGGCGCACCCGGGTGAGGATGTGGGTGATGTGGCCGTGGTCCTCGACGAGTTTGCCGATGGTGGGGGCCAGGTCGGGGCGTTCGCGCAGGAGTTGGGCGAACAGGCCGCTGTCCTCGCCCTGGTGGTGGCTGGTCAGGGCGGTGCAGAAGGCGAGGCAGTGGGCGAGGAGCCCGCCGTCGTCGCCACCGCCACCCGGGTGGTCCGGGTCGTCCGGGAGGTGCGGTCCGTCCGGGCGGCGGGGCCGGCCGAGGTCGGCGCGCAGGTCGGTGAGGCGGCGGCGCAATTCCTGGTGGGCGCTGGCCAGTTGCAGGCTGAGGGCGGCCGTACGGCCGGTGGAGGGGGAGGCCACGGGTGGCGGTCCCTTTCGGTTGCGCACCTCCATGCCTGGCGCGGTCCGCCACCGGCACGCGATGCTCGTACCATCCGATCACGCGTTGCCGCCGGCGGGCAAGCGCGCCTTCACCGCAGGCATCGCCGGGGCGGCGCCGGAGCGGGGTCAGGGCCGTGTCGCGGCGTCGGGGCTTTCAGTGCAGGCGGCGGGCGTCGACCTCCTGGTCGAGCCGCCAGGTGTGTCCGCCGTCGGGTGAGCGTTCGTTGCGCCAGTGGAAGGTGTCGGCGGTGATGTCGGCGAAGGTCCAGCGCACGAGGTCGCCGCCGGTGGCGCGTTCCATGACGATGTCATCGCCGATCTGGCGGGCGTACATGTGCACCACGTCGCCGCGGGCGGTGCCGTGGAAGGTGAACCGCCACAGGTGCAGACGCGGGTCCCAGATCCGCACGCACAGGCCGCACTCCTGGTCCGCGGCGCGGCCGGCGGCGGGCAGGTCCTCGGGCGCGGGCCACTGCCACACGTCCAGGACCGCCCTGCCCTCCAGGGCGTAGCCGAACTCCCATCTGCCGCTGATGCGGTGGGGCGGTGACCCGTCGGCGCGGTGGTGGGTGATCCGTGTCGCCCAGAGTCCGGACAGGCGTCCGAACTGCTGCATCTCGGCCGGGTGGTGGCTGCTGGGGCCGTCGGCGAGCAGCGTCTTCATGCGTACGTCCTCACGGTCGTCGTCCGCGCGCACCTGTGTGCGGCCGGGTTCGTGCGCGCGCCTGTGCGCGGTCGGGGTTCATCCGCGCACAGGCGTGGTGGCGAGCGGGGCCAGGGCGGAGGCGAGGCAGTCGGCGATGGGTGCGGCGTAGGCGCCGTCCGGGTCGAGGTCCGGGTCGTAGATGGCGGCGTCGAGCCCCACCACCCGGCCGCTGCCGACCAGAATCTGAAGGAGTTCGACGAGTTGGGGGAAGTCCAGGCCGGGGCGGCCCGGGGTGTCCACGGCGGGCAGGACGCGTTCGTCGAGCACGTCGAGGTCGAGGTGGAGCCACACGCGGTCCAGCCCGCGCCACTGGAGGCGGTGCACGACCCGCTCGGCCAGTTCGGTGACGCCGATGCGCTGGACGTCCCGGGCGGTGAACCGGGCGACCGGGGGGATCGCCTCGTCCTCGCGGTCGCCGATCTGGACCACGTCCTCGTCGGTGACCAGCGGCAGGCCCACTACGGGCCAGTGGGTGAGCAGCAGTTCTCCGCGGCCGGTGGCCAGGGCGAGGTCCATGCCGGCCGCCGAGCCGAGGGCGGAGGCGCCGGTGTCGCTGTTGCCGGGGTGGCGGAAGTCGCTGTGCCCGTCGAGGTGGACCAGGCCGCAGCGTCCGTGGTGCCGGGCCCCCAGCAGGCACCCCAGCAGGATGCTGCAGTCGCCGCCCAGCACGAGCGGGAACCGGTCGGCGGCGAGCGCGGCGCGCACCGCTTCGCCGAGGCGCAGCGTGTGTTCGCGGATGGTCACGCCGTTGCGGATGCGGGTGGCGGGCTGCGGGTCGAAGTCGTAGGGCGGGCGGTCGAGTTCCGTGACCCGGGCCGGGCGCAGCCGGGTTTCCAGGCCGGCCGCGCGCAGCGTTCGGGGTGCGCGCCAGGTGCCGGGTTCG
Source organism: Kitasatospora sp. NPDC005856 (assembly GCF_040629945.1). NCBI lineage: Bacteria > Bacillati > Actinomycetota > Actinomycetes > Kitasatosporales > Streptomycetaceae > Kitasatospora > Kitasatospora sp. NPDC005856. The sequence goes on from NZ_JBEXWT010000111.1 coordinate 18,975, forward strand.
TGTGCCGGGGCGGGTGGTCGCAGGCCGAGGTTCCAGGGGGCCGTGATGAGTTCGACGGCGGTGGCCATGGCCGTCTCCTTTCAGCCGGGAGTCACCGTTTCCAACCGGATAACATCAGTACACTGGTTGGATGGAGCGCGGCAAGCCCCCGTGGGCGGCAGAGCCGGCTGTGCGACAGGCTCGGGCTGGCGGCGGGCCGTGGGAGCGCGGGCCCGGAAGGAGTGGTCAGGCATGGCGGGAAGCATCGCGGCGCACACGTTCAGGCCCCGTGACCTGGTCGGCGGGCACGTCGTCCTCGACCTGGTGAACACGGTCACGGCCCGTGACGCGCAGAGGGTCGACTGGCTGGACGGCTACCCGCGTCTGCTGGAGTGGGCCGCCCTCACCGGCGAGTTCGATACCGCCGACCTCGGCGCCCTGCGGCAACTGGCCGAGGCCGCGCCCGACGAGGCGGCCTCGGCCCTGGAACGCGCCCGCGAGCTGCGCGAGGCCCTGCACGCGCTCGTCACCGCGCTGATCCGCCAGGACGCCGCGGACGCCCCGGACGCCGCGGGCGCGCCGGAGCGGTTCGAAGGGCACTGGAAGCGCGCCGCCACCGCCGCCCGGTTCACCCTGCACGGGAACACACCGCAGCTACGGGCCGGCGTCGAGGCCTCGGGGCTGGACTTCCTCGCCCACGAACTCGCCCTGCGGGCATGGGACCTGCTGCGCTCGCTGCCGCTGGAACGCACCCGGGTCTGCCCCGGGCAGCGGTGCGGCTGGGTGTTCGTCGACAGCTCCCGGGGCGGCCGCCGCCGCTGGTGCGACATGGCCACCTGCGGGAACTCCGCCAAGGGCCGCACCCACTACCGGCGCACACGGACCGGCGACACGGACCCGCAGCCACCGACCCGATGACACCCGACGACCGTGCCGGCGTCCCCTTGACGGAGCAATTCCCGGTACACGTAGGAGAGTTGTCGGCCAATGACGGCGCCGAGAGTCGGTTGGCGCAAAAGCGAGGCGGCCGCGGGCCCGAAGTCGCTGGACCATCCGGGTAAGGGCATGGTCCACTGCGTGCATGAGCTTGTTGGTGGACGTGTTCACCGCCGATGAGAACGGTGGGTCCCGCTTCCTTGACGTTCCCGAAGGGTCGTCTGATCTTGCCGGCTTCGAGAGCTGGCGCACCACGGTCTGGGGATCGGAAACCGTCCGCTCGCTCGGCGCACGGTTCTTCCCTCAGTTGGCTGAAGACGAACTCCGCGTTCCCCCAGAATACGTTTCGGAGTTCATCGAGGAAGTCCTCCTGCTCCAGTGCAACATCGAGTCCATTGCCACTCACATGGACTCATCCAAACCCGTCGCTCAGCGCGTCGGCGAGATCGCCGATCGGCTGGACAACATCCTCGACGCCGGTCACCGGGCGTTGCAGGTCCGCGGCGGAGTCCAGATCTGGTAGGCAGCACGCACGGATTCTGCAACGAGGCCGTTCACTCACCGCGACCGACCATAGAAGTTAGAAGTTGGACCAGAACCGAATCTCGACGAACAGCGCCATCCGGCCGACGGGCAAGCGCGGTGCCCGCGCCCGGGTGGTTTCCGGGGCGCCGTCACGCCGTCACGCTCCGCCGGCGAGGTCGCGAAGCGTCGCCCCGGCCTTCGGGGTCAGGACGAGCGGCCCCTGCCCGCTCGTCCACACGGCCCGCACGTCGAGGCTTCGCAGGCGCCAGCCGTCGGTGGTGCGCACGGCCTCGCCGGTGAACGTGCCGCCGACGTCGAAGTGGCCGCCGGGTTCCTCGCCGCGCGCCTGCTGGGTCGAGGCGAGGTGGACATGCGTCATGACGGCGTTCCAGCGCACCGCGGCCCGGTCCCCGTCCAGGTCGATCATGTAGTTGGCGCCCACGTGCTGGGTCCGCTCGAACTTCCCGAGGGTCGCCTGCTCGGACTCGGCCAGACCGTCGATCCCCTCGTGGTCCCCCACCGGCGTGGTGATCCGCACGTCGGGGGTGAAGTAGCGCCGCGCCCACGCCTCGTCGAAGCGCCCGCCGCCACGGGGCAGCGTGTCGAGGCTGAGCAGGTAGCCGTCGATGAGGCCGGTGATGTCGGCGCGGTCGGTGAGGACCCGGACCTGCCGCTCGAGTGCGGCGAGGTTCGCGGTGGTGGTGGTCATGGCCGTGACTCCCCGTGGTAATCGTGGTGCGTGTCGCGGCCGGTCCGGTCGCGCACCACGGAGACTAGGACTTCAAGTCGACTTGAAATCAAGATCCCGCCCCGGAGTCCGACAGGGCCGGGCTTGGCGACGGAGCCGGGCCTGGTGGCCCTGTCGGCGCGCGGGCGTCCGAGCAGGATTCCGGCGACCACCAGCGCCAGCCCCGCCCCCTGGCGCACCCCGAAGGCGTCGCCGTCCAGCGCGGCGCCCAGCAGCACGCCGGTGAGCGGGTTGAGCAGTCCGAGCAGGCCCACCGTGCCGGCCGGCAGGCGGCGCAGTCCGGCGAACCAGCAGGTGAAGGCGAGCGCGGTGGCGACCACGGTGGTGTAGCCGAAGGCGAGCAGGGTGGGTGCGTCCACGGGCGCCGGCGCGCCCTCGGCGGCGGCGGCCGCCGGCAGCAGCACCAGTCCTCCGGCGGTCAGCTGCCAGGCGGTGACGGCAAGCGGGTCGGCGCCCTCGCGCCAGCGCGCGGCCAACACGTAGCCGACGGAGGAGACCAGCATCGCGGCCGCCGAGGCCGCCAGCCCGGCCCAACCGATCCCCTCCCCCGCCCCGGCCAGCGCGAGGGCGACCCCGGCCAGGCCCACCACCGACCCCACCAGGTGGGCGCGGCGTGGGCGCTGCCCGGCCATCACCCAGGCGGTGAGCAGCAGGGCCAGCGGGGAGGCGGCCATGAGGGTGGCGGCGGCGCTGGTGGGCAGCAGTTGGGAGGCGAGGTAGAGCAGGACGAAGAAGGCGGCGGTGTTGAGCAGGCCGAGCAGGGCGCTGCGCCACCACCAGGGGCCGTGCGGGCGGCGGCGGGCGAGGGCGAGCAGCAGCAGGCCGGCGGGCAGCGCGCGCAGGGCGGCGCCCCACAGGGGGTGGTCGGCGGGCAGGTGGGCGTGGGTGACCCAGTAGTTGGCGCCCCAGGCGACGGGGGCGAGGGCGGTGAGCAGCACCCATCGCAGGTTGGCTTCCATGGAAGGCAATATAGCTTCCTGGGAAGCTACCGGGGTAGGGTGGCGTCCATGGAGCCCGGACAGGAGCAGGAGCAGGACCACGTCGCCCAGATCCAGGCCGCGTGGGCGCGCGAGCGCCCCGACCTCGACGTCTCCCCGCTGGGCGTCATCGGGCGCCTGCACCGCCTCGCCGCCCGCCTGAGCGCCGAACTGGTCCTCGTCTACCAGCGTTACGGCCTGGGCGAGGGCGAGTTCGACGTGCTGGCCGCGCTGCGCCGCGCCGGCGCCCCGTACGAGCGGGCGCCGGGCGAGCTGGCCGCGCACACGATGGTGACCACCGGGGCGATGACCAAGCGGATCGACCGGCTGGAACGCGCCGGGCTGGTCACCCGCCGCCCCGCGGCGGACGACCGGCGCGGGCGCGTGGTCGCCCTCACCGACCCCGGCCGGCGCCTGATCGACGAGGCGTTCACCGCCCACCTGCGCAACGAGCACCGCCTGCTGACGCACCTGAGCCCCGAGGAGGCCACCGCCCTGCAAGGGCTGCTCATCACCTGGCAGCACCGGCTGGACGGCACCGGAGGCGGTGGCGGCACAGGAGGCGGTGGCGGCAGCACAGGGGGCGGCGGGGGCGGCACCGGGGGCGCCGGCCGTACGGGGCGGGGCGGTGACGGCGGGCCGTGAGAAGCTGACGCATGACCAGCCCCCCTCCCCCGCCGGACGCCCCGCAGCCCGACCACCGGCCCTCCCCCGCTCCCCCACCCGGCTGGGAGAACCCCGAGGTACGGGCCGACCGGCGCCTGGTGGAGATGCTCCAGGAACTGAGGGTGCTCCAGACCGGCGTGCAGATCGTCTTCGCCTTCCTCCTCGGCGTCGCCTTCACCCCGCGCTTCACCCAGCTCACCGACGCCCAGCAGGACATCTACGTCGCCACCCTGCTGCTCTCCGTCGTCGCGGCGGCCGTCCTGGCCACCCCCGTCGCCCTGCACCGCGGCCTGTACCACCACCCCGGCAAACAACGCATCGTCACCGTCTCCGTACGCATCGCCCAGGTGGGCCTGCTGCTGCTCGCCTCCGCGCTGAGCGGCGCCGTACTGCTGGTCCTGGACGTCGTCCTCGGCACGGCACTCGCGGTTCCGATCACCTGCGCCATCGCGCTGATCTTCACCGTGCTCTGGTTCGTCCTCCCCTGGGCCGTGCGCCGCTCCGCCACCCGCGACCACGACCGACCGGACCAGGCGGCCTGACACGGCGTGACCTGAGCACTGCCGCTCACCTGCACCGGGGGTGAGCGCGGCGGCAGACCACGGACCGCACCAGGGGCGTCCGGACAGCGGACCACGGACCGGGTAGGGAGGCCGGGCCGGGAGACCGGCCCCGCCCCTCGGAGCCCACCCGCCCCCCGCACCGTCTACCGTGCCGGTATGCATACCGACGAAAGCCCGTGGGACGTCCTGCTGATCGGCGGCGCCTCCGGTCTCGGCAAGAGCCGCGCCGCCGCCCACCTGTCCGCCCGACACGGCGCGTTCGTCGTCGAGTTCGACGACGTCGTGGCCGCGCTGCAGGCCGCCACCACCCCCGCCGGCCATCCCGGCCTGCACCACTTCAGCACCGTGCCCGACCCCGACAAGCTGCCCGCCGACCGCGTCCTGGAACTCCAGATCGCCACCGCCCGCGCCCTGGACGACGCGCTGCTCGGCGTCGTGCGCAACCGGCTCACCGTGGACGTGCCCGCGATCGTGGAGGGCGACTACCTCACCCCGGACGCCGCCGCCCGCGCCGTGGCCGAGGCCGCCGGGCAGGGCCGGCGCGTGCGCGCGGTCTTCCTGCACGAGGACGACCCGCGGCGCATCGGCGTCAACTACGCGGACCGCGAACCCGACTCGGGCCCGCAGCCCGAACGCGCCGCCGTCAGCGCCCGCTACAGCACCTGGCTCGCCGACCAGGCCCGCGCCCACGCCCTGCCCGTGGTCGACTGCCGCCCGTACGCCACCCTGCCCGAACGCCTGACCGCCGCCCTGGCCTGACGCCGGCCGGGGGGCGACGCAGGCCCGCCCGGGGCGGCGAGGCGGACGGGCGACGGGGGCGGCGGGGGCGCCGGGGTCGGTGGGCCGCTACGCGCCCGGCGCGTCCTCGATGTCCGAGATCAGCCTGGTGCTCAGGTCGCTCTGCACCGCCAGCCGGGTGTGCCCGGCGTCGGGGCCGCTGCCCCAGGTCAGGGTGACGGTGGTGAACAGGTGCCCAGCGCCCGAGTCGTGGTACGCGACCTGCCAGCGGGTGGGCACGTCCTGGGCGCGCAGCACGCCGTCGGCGTGGTTGACCTCTTCCCAGGCGGCCAGCCGCCGACGCAGGTCCTCGGTGAGGTAGTGGGCGCGCAGCTGGTCGCCCAGGTCGTCGGTGCCGTCGTCGACGGCGTCGATGTAGGCGCCGTAGAAGTCGGCCACCCGGTCCACCGCGGAGTCCGGGCTGCCGCTGCGGACCGCGGAGCCTGCGGCGATGTCGGTGTCGGTCACGGCCGTCCTCCTGTGTCGGGCCGGGGCGCGCGGTTGGCGCCCCGGCCACTCCCTCGACCTGCCCGGACCAACGAGCCGGCCCCGAAAAGGTTGCGCCCAAGCTCGCGCGGGTGGTCAGTGCCGCACCGGCCCGCCGTCGTCGTACGCGGTGCGTGCCGCCAGGACCTGGGGCATGTGGTCTTCGGCCCAGGCCTTGATCTGCTGGACGAGTGGCAGCAGGTCGCGTCCCAGAGCGGTGAGCGTGTAGTCGACGCGGGCCGGCACGGCCGCGGTGACGGTGCGGGCGAGCAGGCCGTCGCGTTCCAGGGCGCGCAGGGTCTGGGTGAGCATCTTCTCGCTCACTCCGGCCAGGCGCCGGCGCAGGTCGCTGTAGCGCAGCGGCCCGTCGGCGAGGGCGTTGACGACGAGGCTGGTCCACTTGTCGCCTATCCGGTCGAGGAGTTGGCGGGCCGGGCATCGGGCGAGGTAGGCGTCGTAGGCGGCCGCGTCTGCGGCGCGGCGCTGGGCGGCGGTCGTGGTGGGCACCGGCCCACGCTCCTTTCCGTGCGGTACGCACCTTTGGGTGTGTCCTTCCTGATGGAGAGTAACTCTCCGTAGGCTGGGTGGAGTTGCCTGTCCGGTGAGGAGTGTGGGTGCGATGCGTGCCGTGGTGGTGCGGGAGTTCGGCGGTCCCGAGGCGCTGGAGCTGGTGGAGGTGGCGCTGCCGCAGCCGGGGCGCGGGCAGGTGCGGGTGCGGGTGGCGGCGGCCGCGGTGAACCCGGTGGACGTGGTCACCCGCTCGGGGGTGCTCGCCGGGGCGGGGCTGATGGCGCCGCGGGCGGTGACCGGTATCGGCTGGGACGTGGCCGGGACGGTGGACGCCGTGGGCCCGGGCGTGACGCGGTTCGCGCCCGGTCAGCCGGTGGTGGGCCTGCGCGACCGCCTGGACACCGACCTCGGCACCTACGCCGAGCAGGTCGTCCTGGACGCGGACGTCCTCGCTCCCGCCCCGGCGGGCGCCGGCTTCGCCGAAGCCGCGACGCTGCCCCTGAACGGCCTCACCGCGCTGCAGGCGCTCGACCTGCTCGGCCTGCCGGCCGGCTCCACCGTCCTGGTCACCGGCGCCGCGGGCGCGGTCGGCGGCTTCGCCGTCGAACTGGCCGCGCTGCGCGGGCTGCGGGTGGTCGCGCTCGCCGGGGAGGGCGACGAGCAGCTGGTGCGCGAGCTGGGCGCCGAGTGGTTCGTGCCGCGCACCGCACCCGATGTGGCCGCCGCCGTACGGGAGTCGGTGCCCGGCGGGGTCGACGGCGCGATCGACGCCGCCCTGCTCGGCGTCCGGGCCCTGGGCGCGGTACGCGGACGCGGCGCCTTCGTCGCGGTCGCGGCCGGCAGCGCCCCGGCGGCCCTGCGCGGCATCCGCGTCGCCAACGTGTGGATCACCGCCGACGGCCCCGCCCTCGCCCACCTCTGCTCCCTCGCCGCCGACGGCCGCCTCACCCTGCGACTGGCCGACACCCTCCCCCTGGCCCACGCCGCCCACGCCCACCGCCGCCTGGAAGCCGGAGGCCTGCGCGGCCGCCTGGTCCTCACCCCCTGACCCCGTTCCCCGGGGACGGAGAGGAGGCCTGCCCCGAGACGGGACAGGCCTCCTCCGGTGCGATCCGCGTCACCGCGGAGCTGCGGGGCTGCGGGGGTGCGGAGCTGCGGCAACTTCCGCCCATGACCACTGATCCCGGATTCACCTGCTCGTGCTGCGGCGTGCACCACGCAGAGCTGCCGATGAACTACTCGACAACGGCCCCCCTACGTCTGGGACCCGAGCTTCGCCGACGCCCCCGAGGCCGTTCTCCACGCCACCGACGATCGCCCCTGACCACGACCGGCCAGGACGGGGACATGAAACAGCTCCCGGAGAGGAGCAGACGCGAGTACGTCGCCCGTGTTGGCCAACACCCCGGCATGTTCGTCGGCAGGACCTCCTTCACCTGCCGACCACCTTCCTGACCGGCTACGACCAGCACACCGTCCGTCACGGAGGACACGCCCTCGCCGGCCGGCACGAGTCGCCCCTCGCCCGCCGAGGCCACGAGTGCAGTCACGCTTGGCCCGACCGGGTCCTGCACATCGCGCTCCCAGACGGCCGGGACAACACCTCGGACCCTCCACCCGAGGACGAGAAGCGCGCGATCAAGGTCCTGTTCCGGCTCCTCGACGACTTCACCGCCGAGCGTGAGGCGGCTCAGGGCGCTCAGGCACAGATCGACCGAGACGAGCGGCCCGTGCCGGTCCCGGCCTCGGGCGAGCCCGATCCCGTGATGTTCTCCACCGCGACGGAGATCGTCGCGGGCCTGGAGGACGTCAGGATCCGGGCCGGCGAGCCGTCACTGCGCCGGCTGGAGGAGCGCAGCGCGAGGGTCCACCAGCAGGGGCGGACCGGGTACGGCAAGGTCCTGCGGCGCAGCACGGTCTCGGACATGCTCAACGCCCCGGTGCTTCCACAGCTGGAGAAGGTGCGGCACTACCTGCAGATCTGCGGGGTGCGGGGTGCGGGACGTCGACGCGTGGATGTACACGTGGCGGCGGATCCGGACGATCGAGAAGGCCGCCGCGCGCCGGGCCGCCTGAGCCCGGCGGCGGGGCGACCTGAGCCCGGCCGGCCGGGCGGCGGGGCCCGGGGGGGGGGGGGGCCCGCCCGCGAGCCCCCCCCCCCCCCAACGCCGCGGCCCCGGCCCCCCCACTC
>NZ_JBEXWT010000112.1:0-26819 GCF_040629945.1 Kitasatospora sp. NPDC005856
TACCGCACCGCCACCCTGACCGCCGCCAAGAGCCTCGACGCCACCTGCACCTTCTTCAACCGCGCCAAGGCCGCCTGGGACGCCGTCAGCGTCCCGGCCCAGAGCGGCGACCCCACCTGCACGCCGTCCGGCGCCAACGACTTCTCGCTCAGCCTCGGCCCGGCGTCCGGCTCCGTCCAGCCCGGCGCCTCCACCACGTCGACCGTGAGCACCGCGGTGACCTCCGGCACCGCGCAGACCGTCGCCCTCACCGCCTCCGGCCTGCCGTCCGGCGTCACCGCGAGCTTCAACCCCTCCTCGGTGCAGGCCGGTTCCTCCGCCACCCTGACCCTGACCGCCTCCGCCACCGCCGTGGCCGGGACGTACCAGATCACCGTCACCGGCACCGCCGGCGCCACCACCCACACCGCCCAGTACAGCCTCACCGTCGGCGGCGGGGGCAACCCCGGCGGGGCCGCGCCCGACATCGACGTCGCCAAGATCCAGGCCCACCTGGCCCAGCTGAACAGCATCGCCAACCAGAACGGCGGCCACCGCCGGGCGGGCAGCGCCGGACACAGCCAGTCGCTGGCGTACATCAAGGGCAAGCTCCAGGCGGCCGGTTACAGCGTCACCGAGCAGACCTGCACCTCCTGCACCTACCAGTCCAACAACCTGATCGCCGACTGGCCGGGCGGCCCGGCCGACCAGGTCACCATGTTCGGCGCCCACCTGGACAGCGTCTCGGCCGGCCCCGGCATCAACGACAACGGCTCCGGCTCGGCCACCCTGCTGGAGAACGCGCTCGTGCTCGCCCAGCAGAACCCCAGCCTGACCCGGCACGTGCGGTTCGCCTGGTGGACCGGTGAGGAGCAGGGCCTGCAGGGCTCGCAGTCCTACGTCGGCCAGCTGGGCTCCGCCCAGCGCTCCGCGATCAAGGCGTACTACAACTTCGACATGATCGCCTCGACCAACGCCGGGTACTTCATCAACAACATCAACTCCGCGGCCTCCGCGCCGATGAAGGCCTACTGGGACTCGCTGAACCTCAAGCCGGAGGAGAACGTCGAGGGCCAGGGCCGCTCGGACGACTACTCCTTCCAGCAGGCCGGCATCCCGACCTCGGGCTACGCGGCCGGCGCCAGCGACACCAAGACCTCGGCCCAGGCGGCCAAGTGGGGCGGCACGGCGGGCCGTTCCTACGACTCCTGCTACCACTCCTCCTGCGACACCACCGGCAACATCGACGCGACGGTGCTGAACCGCAGCGCCGACGGCGTGGCGTACACCATCTGGAAGACCTCGGTCGGCGGCACCACGCCCACCAACGACTTCTCCGTCTCGGTGAACCCGACCACCGCCACCGTCAAGCCCGGTGAGACCGCCAGCGCGACGGTCGCCACCTCGACCACCTCCGGCTCGGCCCAGACGGTCAACCTGACCGCCTCGGGCGCGCCGGCCGGCGTGACGGTCTCCTTCAACCCGTCCTCGGTGCAGTCCGGCGGCTCGGCGACGCTCACCGTCGCCACCTCCGCCTCGACCGCCACCGGCACCTACACCATCACCCTGACCGGGACCGGCTCGGCCACCCACAGCACCAGCTTCTCCCTGGTGGTGGGCAACGACTCGCCGAACCCCGGTGGCACCTGGACCCCCGGCACCACCTACCAGGCAGGTGACGTCGTGACCTACAACGGGGTCAGCTACCGCTGCCTCCAGGGCCACACCGCCCAGGTCGGCTGGGAGCCGCCGGTCGTGCCGGCGCTCTGGCAGCAGGTGTGACCGGGGCGCCCTGACGCCCGGTGAAACCGCTGCGCCGCGGTCCGTCGAGGGGACGGACCGCGGCGCAGCCGTGTCGGCCGACCGCCTGGCCTCAGCCCGGGTGGAAGGCGACCCGGACGGTGGCGTCGAAGGGGACGATCAGGCCGTTGCCCGTCTCCCAGGTCCAGGTGCGCGGGACCAGGAACATCCGGCCGCCGGCGTGGGCCAGCAGTCGCAGGCCCTCGTAGCGGTAGCGGAACCGCGCCCCCTGCTCCACGTCGGGCAGCACCGTCTCCCGCACCCCGGACCACCCCAGGTAGAGGCGCTCCGAGGTGTCCAGGACGACCGCCGGACGCCGGTAGAGGTGGCGGGCCAGCTGCTCCGCGTCGGCCGTGCCCTTCTGCTGGGCGTAGCCGCCGACCGCCCAGAACGCGCAGAGCACGATGATCGCCACGCTGATCCCCACCGCCGCCCGCTCGCCGGTCAGCGGGTACGGCGCGCCGGTGCCGCGCACGTACATCATCCGGGCCAGGACCGCGAGCAGCAGCCCGCCGCCGATCAGCAGCGGGGTGCCCATCGGGCCGGCGTCGAACACCTCGAAGCCGGCCAGGAAGCCGAGCACCAGCAGCGGGACGACCAGCGCGGCGACGACCACGCAGGCCCGTCGCACCGTCCGGGCGCCGACCGTACCGCCCGCGGCCGCCCTGGTCGCGAGGTGGTAGCCCAGTGCTCCGACCAGGGCCCCGCACAGGGCGACCCCGGCCGGGACGTAGAGCGCGGGGGAGCTGCGGAGCAGGAGGTCCTGGGTGGCGAAGCCGATCGTGCCGGCGTCGATGCCGAAGTAGCTGTAGAGCGAACTGGTGTAGGCGTAGCCGAAGAAGAAGAGCAGCGCGGTGAGGAGGGTGGTCGGAGCGACCCAGGTGGCGAGCTTGGCGATCCAGTCCGACCAGGAGCGCGCCGGCGGCTGCTCCGGCCCTCCCGGGGACTCCCCCTCGGCAGGGCTCAGGGGGTGCTCCCGGTGCCGGTGGGGGCACCGGTGTACGGGCTCGACCCGCCGGTGGGGGTGGAGCCGTAGGTCCCGCCGTTGCCCGGGGTCCCGCCGTTGCCGGTGGTGGACCCTTCGTCAGGGCTGATGATCTCCACCGAGCCCACGGCCTCGATCCGCTTGACGGAGTCGTCGGCCGCCACCGTGAGGCAGATGTTCCGGCTCTTCGTCCCGGGCTTCCACGGCGGGAGCCGGAACTCGGCCCGCTCGGTCTCGCCGTCGGTCACCTGGACCGTCTGCGAGGCAGGAGTGGCGTACACCGTGCTGCCGCAGTCGGAGACCTTGCTGATCGTGGCCGTGAAGCTGGTCCTCGACGGGAAGGACAGGCTGATCAGGGCGGTGCGGTCGGTGCCCTGGACGTTCGCCGAGGGCTCGCCGGCGTTCCGGAATCCGCCCTGGTCCCCCTGGTCCTTGGTCCGCTGGTCGTCCGGCTCCCCCGAGCCGTTGTTCTGGCCGCTCTGCCCGGCCCGGTTGGCGCCGGCCGACCCGGAGTCGCCACCACCGCCGCAGGCCGCGAGGGCCGGGAGGAGCAGGGCCGCCGCCAGCCACCGGGCCGCTCGGCCGGTCCGGCCGCCTCCGAAGTTCCCGGTCCCGGGCATGCGTTCTCCCATCCGCGCGGCGTGCAGGGGCCGGTCGGCCCCGTCGGACGCTAGCCGCGCGCGGACGGCCGGGCGGGCCGCCGCGCCGCCCCGGGCCGGGCCCGCCACCTGTTCGGCGCACCCCGGACGGGCCCGCGCCGACATAGAGTCGGAACGGACGCACCGTCAGCAGATCGGAAGGAACCGCCCCGTGAACACGGACACCCGCCCGGTGCCGGAGCTGGCCGCCGAGGTCGTCGAGCAGTGGCGGGCCGAGGAGGCCGAGCTCGTCGAGCTGCTGGCCCGGACGCAGCGCGGCATCGGCGGCATCGCCGCCTTCCGGCTCGGCCCGACGCCGACCGTCCTGGTCACCGACCCGGCCGCCGTGCAGCACGTCCTGGGCCGCCACCCGGACCGGTACGTCAAGCGCTCGCACCGCGCCCGGATGCTGGTCGGGGACGGAGTGCTGTCCGCCGCCGGGGACGCCTGGAAGCGTCAACGGCGGCTGCTGCAGTCACAGTTCACCGGCACCGGGATGCGCGGCTACGAGCAGCGGATCACCGCGGCGGCGCGCCGCACCGCCGAGCGCTGGGAGGGGTACCGGCGCACCGGGGAGACCTTCGACGTCGGCGAGGAGATGCGCGGCTTCGCCCTGGACACCGTCTGGCGGGCGCTCACCGGGCTGCCGCTGGACGACCGGACGGACGGCGAACTCCGCGCGGTGGAACGGGTGGTCGCCGCCATGCCGAAGCTGCCCACCGACGCGGCGGACGCCCGGGACGCCGTCGCCGCGGACCTCGCCCGGATCGACGCGGTGGCGCACGCGGCGATCGAAGCGGCCCGCTCGGCCGGCCCGACCGCGGAGCCCGGCGTGCTCCGGATGCTGATCGAGGCGGGCGAGCAGTACCCGGAGTACACCGACCGGTTGATCCGGGACGAGCTGGTCACCCTGCTCGTCGCCGGCCACGAGACCACGGCCACCACGCTCACCTGGCTCTTCCTGCTGCTCGACCGCCACCCCGAGGCCCGCACGGCCGAGCCGCAGGCGCTGGTGAGCGAGACACTGCGGCTCTACCCCTCCGCCTGGATCCTCCCCCGGCACGCCGTCGAGGACGACGTCATCGCCGGGCACCGCATCGCCGCCGGGACGGACGTGCTGGTCTGCCCTTACCTCACCCACCGGGACCCGGCGCTGTGGCCCGACCCGGAGCGCTTCGACCCTGCCCGCTTCGCCGCCGGCGCGGACCGCCCCGGGCAGCTCGGCGCCTACTTCCCGTTCGGCCTCGGCGCCCGCGCCTGCCTGGGCACCCGGTTCGCGCTGCGCGAGACCACGGCGCTGCTGGAACTCCTGCTGCCGATGGGGCGGTTGGCGTTCCGGTCGCGGCCGGCGGGGGCGGCGTACAGCATCACCGTACGGCCGGACGGGCCGACGCCGGCCTCGCTGGGCTGAGGCCTTGTCCGGGTGCGGAGTCGGCTCTGGTCCGGGCGGGACCGGGTTGTCCGGGCGGGACCGGGCGGGACCGGGTTGTCACAAACCCGAGCCGGGATCCGTCGGACGGGTGACCGCACGGTTCACCCGCGAGAAGAGGAACACCATGACCGTCCGCCCGATCACCGCCGAGGTCCCGCTGCGCCCGCGCATGGCCCAGGACCCGGTGGAGCTCGTCCCCGAGATCGCCGAGGTCTCGGCCGCGCTGTTCAAGGCCACCGGCAACCGGTCCGTCCCCCGCAGCACCATCGGCCTGGTCCAGCTGCGGGCCGGCCAGATCGCCGGCAGCACCTACCTGACCGTCCTGCACACCGGTTTCCTCCGCAGGGCCGGCGAGTCGGAGGAGCGGATCGCCTCGGTAGCCGGCTGGCCGGACTCCCCCTGGTTCACCGCCCCCGAGCGCGCCGCGCTCGCCCTGGTCGAGGCCGTCCTCCAGCCCAACCCGCAGGGCGAGCGGGTGCCGGACGCCCTGTACGCGGAGGTCGCCGGGCACTACGACGACACGGCGCTGACCACGCTCATGCTCGCCATCGGCCAGGTCAACTTCTTCACCGCCATCGCCCTGATCGCCAAGCCCGTCCCCGGCCGGTCCTTCACCGACCCCTGGGCCTGAGCAGCCCCCGCACCCCCATGGCCCGCCCGGCCGATCACCGGGCGGGCCGTCCCGCTGTCGACCGATCACCCGTCTCGACATAGGCTGATCCGCGCCCGAACGGACTTTCGTCCCATCGGGCCCGCGGGCCGACATGCCGGAGGGGGCGTGCCCGCAGCACACGGAGGATCGCAGGGGGGACGGAGCCATGTCCGGGGAGCGGAAGAACGATCGGCACGACGAGTACGACGGATATGACGGGTACGACGAGGGCGCCAGGCGCAGCGGGCACGACGGGGTCGAGGGGCAGGACGGACCCCACGGGCACGACGGGTTCCACCGGCAGGACGGGTTCCACCGGCAGGACGGCTACGGCCCGCACCAGGAGTACGACGAACTCGCCGACGACGACGCCGGGTACGTGCCGTTCGACGAGGACGAGGAGGACGACCCCGGGGCCCCGCGCCGGTCGACCACGCGCCGGATCGTGATGGTGGCGGCCGGCGGGGTGTTCGCCGCCCTGCTGGCCGTCGGCGGCTACGGCGCCTACAACGTGCTGAACGCCGTGACGGACAACGGCCCGTCCGGCGGCGGCCACCAGGGCTCCGAAACCGTGGCGAAGGCCCCGCAGGACCCGCCGACCGCCGAGCAGGCCGAGGCGGCGGCCAAGGAGTTCCTGGCGGCCTGGAGCCGCGGCGACATCGCGGCCGCCTCCGGTCTGACCGACCGGCCGGAAACCGCCCGCGCCGCGCTGACCACGTTCCAGGAACAGGTGGGCCCCCGCTCGCTCGCCCTGACCGGGACGGGCCGCGCGCAGGCCGACACCCCGAGCGAGCCGGCGCTGGGGTTCCGGGTGAAGGCGGAGTTCGAGGGCACCCCGGAAGCCTGGGAGTACGACAGCGTGCTGAGCTTCGTCCGCTCCCAGGACGGACGGCCCGTGGTGCGATGGAAGCCGTCCGTGGTCCACCCGCAGCTCGCCCCGGGCCGAACCATCGCGGTGAAGGCGCTGACCAACGCCGTGTCCAAGCCCACCGACCGCAAGGGCCGGCCGCTCGACGCCTTCCCGTCGCTGCGCGGCGTCCTGCCCCAGATCACCCCGCCGGACGGCGCCACCGCCGTCACCGGCCGGGCCGTGGTGCTCTCCGGCGCGGGCGCCGGCGGCAGCGAGCCGGAGCCGCTGTTCGTGCTGACCCCGCCGAGCGCCCCGCAGGTCAAGCTCACCCTGGACGCCGACCTCCAGCAGGTGGCCGAGGAGGCGGTCAAGCAGCAGTCGGCGAACGGCAATCCGGCCTCGCTGGTGGCCGTCCAGCCGAGCACCGGCAACATCCTGGCGATGGCGTACGCCCCGCAGGGCGGCTTCAACCGCGCCATCGCGGGCGGCCAGGCGCCCGGCTCGACGATGAAGGTGATCACCGCAGCCGCCCTGCTGGAGGCCGGGGTGAGCCCGGACACCGTGGTGCCGTGCAAGGCCACCACCAACTCCCCGCGCGCCTGGCACAACGACGAGCCCGGCGACTTCCCCTCCTACACGCTCGCCGACGACTTCTCGCACTCCTGCAACACCGGCTTCATCGACAAGGGCCTGGAGAAGCTCCAGCCCGGCACCCTGGGCGCGGTGGCCCGCGAGCAGTTCGGGCTCGGCCTGGAGTGGCACATCGGCGTCCCGAGCCGGGACGTCACCATCCCGCCGCCCGGGAACAAGGACGAGGCCGCGGCCTCGTACATCGGCCAGGGCCGGATCCAGGCCAACTCGCTGGCGATGGCCTCGGTCGCCGCCACCGTGCAGAGCGGGACGTTCCGCCAGCCCGTGCTGCGTGAGGACGCCAAGCGGGTGACGACACCCGGCAAGCTGCCGGCCGACGTCGCCCGGGACCTGCGCGCCATGATGTCCAAGACCGCCACCCAGGGCACCGCCCGGACCCCGATGGCCGGCCTGTCCGGCCAGATCGGCGCCAAGACCGGCACCGTCGAGGCCGGCGGCCAGGCCAACAACAGCTGGTTCATCGCCTACCGCGGCGACCTCGCCGTGGCCGCCGAGGTCGAGGGCGGCGGGCACGGCTTCAGCGCGGCGGGCGTGGCCGCGGCCCAGGTGCTGAAGGCGGGCGGCAAGGGCTGAGCCTACGGCCCGCACCTCCGCCCGCGCCCGGAGGCGGAGGCGGGCGCGTCGCGTCGCGTCGTGTCAGCGTCCGGCGCACACCGCCGGCGTGCGCGCCAGGGCGCGCACGCTGGGGCGGGTTGATGCGAGGGCGGGGGCTCGGCAGGAGTGTTCAGGCGGAGCCCTCGCCGTGGATCAGGCGGAGCTTCGGCATGCCGGGGAACGGCGGGGTGTGTTCCGCCTCCTGGTCGGCGATCAGGTCGGCCAGCATCCGGGCACCCCTGGCGCGGAAGACGGCCTTGAGCTCCTCGTCGGCCTCCTCCTCGCCCGGATAGAGGGTGAAGTGGACGGCCCCCTGGTCGTCCTCCCAGCTGTAGCTGCGGTACTGCGGCAGGGCGGGCCCGTCCTCCGCTCCGGGCCCGGTCATCGCGCCGGCCTCGTCCGTCGCGCCGGCCTCGTCCGTCGCTCCGGTCTCGTCCGTCGTGCCGGCCTCGTCCGTCATGGGGTGCCTCCGGTGGTCGTCCTCGGGTGGTCTGCCGCCGTGGGCAACGAATCGGGAGCAAAAAGGGCCCGGTCTCGCCGTGACCGCCCTCCGCGAGGCGGGACAGTCGCGGCTCCGGGCGCCTCCGAACGGCTTCCGCGGGGCCAACTTCCGTACGCCGACCGTCCACTTAACGCAACGTCAGGGCTTGATAGCGTCGACCGGAACGCCGTGCCAGCACGGCGGCCGCACCAGCCACGAAACGAGAGAGCGCCACATGGCCCCCAGGACGATCCGCCGAGCCGTCATCCCCGCCGCCGGCCTCGGCTCCCGCCTCCTGCCGCTGACCAAGGCCACGCCGAAGGAGATGCTGCCCGTCGGCGACAAGCCGGTCATCGAACACACCGTGCGCGAGCTGATCGAGAGCGGCATCACCGACATCACCATCGTCGTGAACGGCGACAAGGGCCTGATCCAGGAGCACTTCCGCCCCAACCCCGTCCTGGTCGAGCAGCTGCGCCGGGACGGCAAGGCGGCCTTCGCGGCGGCGGTCGAGGAGGTCGGCGAGCTGTCCCGCAAGGGCCACATCAGCTACCTCTACCAGCACGGCCCGTACGGCAACGGCACCCCGGTGCTCAACGCCGCCCGCCACTTCGGCGACGAGCCCTGCCTGGTGCTCTGGCCCGACGACGTCTTCGTGGCCGAGGTCCCCCGCGCGCAGCAGCTGATCCGGGCGTACGAGCAGACCAACGCGCCGGTGCTCGCGCTGATGCCGATGGCCCCCGAGGACTCCTACCGCTACGGCGTACCGGTGGTGAAGGAGGACCTCGGCGGCGGATCGCTGCGGATCACCGGCCTGGTCGAGAAGCCGAAGCCGGCCGACGCTCCCTCCGCGTACGCGGCGATCGGCGGCTACGTCATCACCCCCGGCATCGTCGACGAGCTGCGCGAACTGACGCTCCGGTGGCACGAGAAGCCCGAGGACGAGGTCTACCTGACCGACGCCATCAACGCCTACGCGGCGCGGCGCGCGGTCTACGGGCAGGTCATCGCCGGCACCTGGTACGACACCGGCAACCCCGCCGCCTATCTGCGCGCCCAGTTCGCCGCCGCGCTCGCCAACCCCGAGTACGGCGCCGATCTGCGCCGGCTCGCCGCGGAGCTCTCCCCGGCCGTCGCCGGGTAGGCGCCGCGGCCGGGTGCGACGGCCCCGCACCCGGACGGCCCCGCACCCGGGAGTCCGGGTACGGGCCGGCCGGGCGCGGCCGGTACGGGGACGGGCCCGGGCCGGTACGGGGCGCCCCCGGTCAGTAGTCCGGCAGGTCGAAGTCGAGGGCCGCCCGGAAGGCCGCCTCCAGCTTCGGATCGGGCCGTCCCGGGTTCATGACGCTCTCGGACCGGGCCTTGCGGTCCCCGGTCAGCTCGAGGATCGCCTGGTTGGCGGCCACGTGGTCGCGCAGTCGCCGCTCGTAGGCGGGGTAGGCCGTGCGGTGGTCGCCGTCGGCCGCGTGCAGTTCGCCCGCCAGGACGTAGGCGGCGGTCAGGGCCACGCTGGTGCCCTGGCCGGTGGCCGGGGAGCAGCAGTAGCCGGCGTCGCCGAGCAGGACGACGCGGTCCTCGGACCAGCGGTCCATCCGGATCTGGGCGATGACGTCGTAGTGGAAGGCGTCCGTCTCCCCCATCGCCTTCAGGAAGCGCGGCAGCTCCCAGCGCGCGTGGGCGGAACGCTCGGCCACCAACTGCCGCTGCCGGGCCGGGTCCCGCGGGAGCATGTCGGCGAGCGGCTCGTCGCTGTGGAAGCCGACGAAGACGCGCAGTTCGCTGTTGTCGCGGACGGTCATCGCCATGCAGAACCAGTTCGGGTCGTCGCCGTCCCGGTGGGCGATCTCCCAGCGGTCGAGGCCGAGGTGGTTGGGCGCGCTCCAGCCGGCGACGTAGGTGCCGATCGGGTGGAGGTAGTCCGCCTCGGGACCGAAGACCAGGCGCCGGGTGTTCGAGTGCAGGCCGTCGGCGCCGACGACCAGGTCGAAGGACCGCTCGGTGCCGCCGCGGAACCGGACCTCGACGCCCTCGGCGTGCTGCACCAGGGTGTCGATCGCGTCGCCGAAGCGGTACTCGACGCCGGGCCCGGCGGCCGGGCCGCTCCGCTCCGCTCCCGCGATCAGCTCGGCGAGTTCGTCGCGCAGGATCTCCACGTCCGGGCCGTCGATCGGCCCGCCCGTCGCCGTCCACTCCGTGCTGCGGCGCAGTTCCCGGCCGTCCGCGTCGACCACGGACATCCCGCGCAGCCCGGTCCGGCGGGCCCGGACCTGCTCCAGCAGGCCCATCCGCTCGACCACCGTCAGGGCGGTGCCGCGGATGTCCACCGCCTGCCCGCCGCCGCGCAGCGAGGGGGCCCGCTCCACGACCGTGGCGCGGAAGCCGTAGCGGTCCAGCCAGTGGGCGAGGGCGGTGCCGGCGATCCCCGCACCGGAGACCAGGACCGAGGTGGTGCGCGCGCCGGAGTGCGGCCGGATGCTGTTCGACATGGTGACCTCCCATGGGTCGCTCTGTGTTCGACAGCAGCCTGGGACGGGCCACTTGCACGGCGCGGACGGACGCGGACACGGCGCTGTCACCGCTGACAGAACACCGGCAGCGCGCTGACAGGACGGCGCCGACCGGCCTCGGCGGTACGCCGTGACCGATCGGTGGACGCTCTGTCATGAATTCGCAACAGCGCCCCCACCAGGCGCGATACGAATTGCCCGGGCACCGGACGGCCCGTATGGTGCTCGGACGCCGTCGCGCGGACGGCTCGGGGGACGCACGAGGGGTGAAGCATGGCGCAGGGGTCGGGGTACGCGATCCAGGCCGGCGGGGCCGAGGGACAGGCGAAGGCGCTGGACAAGGCGTCAGGTGACGAGGGCGTGATCGGAACGGCGATCAGCGATCCGGTCTGCTACGCCGCGGACGTCTTCGGGGGCGAGGACGTCGATCCGGCGTACCAGAACTTCAGCAGCTCCTGGCAGGCGGAGAGCGCGACGATCAAGAGCGCGCTGAGCGAACTGGCGGGCAAGGTGCGGAGCTCATCGGCCGGCTACCGGTCGGCCGACGGCACCGTGGTGAAGGACCTCGCGGCGGCCTCCAGCAGCGGCGAGTACCGGCCCTTCGGCTGAGTCCGAGTCAGGGAACGCGGGCCGCGGCCGAGCACGGACAGCCGGACGGCCAGGCAGCCGAGCAGCCGACGAAGAGCCGACGGGCAGCGGCAGGAACCACACCACGGGCAACGGGAACAGGGGCGAACGATCCGCCATGGCAGGTGAATCCACCACGCAGCGCTGCAAGGCGCTGAGCGACCGGCTGAAGAACGTCCGCGAGGCGGACAGCAAGAACGGGCTGATCTCCGCGATCAAGGGTGCCCTCGGAGTCCACGCGCCGGTCGGGGACCCGGGCACCATCGAGGCCACCGGCAACCGCTACAAGAACGCGGCCGCCGACTCCAACCAGCTCCACCAGGACGTCCTGGCGGTCGCCACCTCCGGGCTGCCGGACGTCTGGACCGGTTCGACGGGGGCGAAGGCCGCCGAGGTGGTGGCCGCCGCCGCCCGCGCCGTCGACCAGCAGACCAGCTCGCTCCACAACGGCGGGATAGCCCTGCTCCACCTCGCGGACGCGCTGCGCACCGCCCAGGGCCAGGACGCCGCCGCGCGTTCCGCGCTCCAGCAGGTGCTGGGCTCGCTGGGCGGCGAGGACGGCTGGTTCGACGACTGGTTCGAGGGCGACGACGAGGAGGCGGCGCGCAAGAAGGCGCAGCAGGCCGCCGTGCCCCACGTCGAGGCGATGCTGAACGCCGCCAAGCACGCCGACGAGGCGGCTCGGGCCGCGGCCAGGGACCTGAACAAGCTGGCCTCCGAGGCCCGCGCGGGCAAGATGAAGTCCGGTGCGGTCACCGCCGCCGACAAGCTCGTGCTGGCCGAGACCTCCGGTCCGGACGGTCCGACCGAGCTGAACGAGCTGTTGACCGCCAACGACATGAAGCGGTCCGGCGAGTACCTGGACAAGATGAACGAGAAGGACCGGGCGGACTTCGAGAAGCTGCTCGCCGACTCCAAGACCCCGCAGGAGCGCGCCTACCTGATGAAGGCGCTGGCGGCCGGTCACTCCATGGACGAGATCCGCGCCTTCCAGGGCAAGATCCACGGCAAGGACCCGGAGTGGCTCCGGACGCACCTGTCGCCGGTCCACACCGAGGACGAGGACACCTCCAGCGGCGGCACCAACGACAACGGCTCCAACAAGAACACCGACCAGGTGACCTTCGACGGTGCCAACTGGAAGCAGGCGGACACCGAGGGCACCTGCGTCGCCTCCTCCACCGTCACCGCCCGGGCGATGGTCGACCCGCTCTACGCGCTCGACCTCACCGGCGGCCCGACCGGCCAGGAGGACGACCCGGCGGCGTTCCAGAAGCGGCTGCTGGACGAGCAGCACCGGGTGCACCAGGAGGGTGACGGCGGCGCCAACTGGGACGGCATGGGGCCGGACGGCAAGGAGAGGGTGCTGGAGGCGGAGGTCAGCCCGCACACCGGCGCCGAGTTCGACTACAAGAAGATGCCGGACGCCGACTCCCGGCGGGAGCTGCTGCCGGACATCGAGAAGGCGGTCGCCGACGGCAAGCCGGTGCCGGTCGGGGTCGAGGGCTACGACCAGGACGGCAAGCGGTCGGGCCACGCGATGATGATCGTCGGCCAGGAGGGCAACATGCTGCAGATCTACAACCCGTGGGGCACCACCACCTGGGTCAGCGAGGAGGACTTCGTCAACGGCCGCATGGCCGGGGCCTCGGACAACCGGCTGCCCACCGCCTACGCCGTCCACCTGCCGAAGTGACCGGGGTGGCAAGGGTGTTCAGGAGGATGCCGGTGCGGACGGCGGTACGGACGGCGGCACTGACGGCCGTCCTCGCGGCCATCATGGCGGCCGGGCTGACGGCCTGTGGACAGGACGGGCCGGGCGGGCCGGACCGGGGCCGGGTGCTCGGCGCGGAGGAGCGCTCGGTCACCCTCGCCGTCGGCGAGCGCTTCACCATCGCCGTCCGGGACAACACCTCGGTCGGCGACCGCTGGAGCGTCGTGGACCCGAAGCCGGACGCCGCGGTCGCGGCCCTGGCCGAGGAGAAGCTCGACCTCCCGGAGAAGTCGAAGACCGCGGACGGCGTCGGCGGCACCCGCTTCTACACCTTCGAGGCCAAGGGCAGCGGGACCACCGCCGTCACCCTGCTCAACTGCTTCCGCGGCTACTGCAACCTTCCCGCCCCCAGCGACGAGAACAGGAAGATGATCGTGCGCACCACCTACACGGTGACGGTCCGATGAGCTCCGACGACCGCTTCCGGCCCAAGACCGACGACGAGCTGCTCCAGCTCGACGTGTCCGCCATGCTCCGCTACGGCCTGGCCTTCCCCGGGCCGCACCGGGCGGCGCTGTTCGGCGAGGGCGCCGTCGCGGCCGCGCTGGCCGCCGACCGGCTGGGGGTGCTCCCCCGCTCGCTCGCCTTCCTCGCCGAGGTGGTGCGCAGCGGCGGCGCCCGCTACGCCGCCGACCTCGCCGAGCCGCTGCCCGGGACGGAGCCGGCCCGGCTCGCCCACGACTGGCTGGGCTCGGCGGCCACCACCGTCACCACCGTCGACGGCGACCAGCTGCTCGCCCGCTGGCTGGAGGCCGTCGCGGAGATCCTCGGGCTGCGCCGGGACGTCCGCGGTGGGGCGGGCGGCTGAGGAGCGGCCCGTCCTAGACTCGGCGTGTCAGTGGCTCCGGCCGCCGAGGACGAGAGAGACGAGCCAGCCGTCGTGTCGAAGCCGAACCCGTCGAGCGTGAACCCGTCGAACGCGAACCCGTCGAGCGTGAGCGGCGCGTCGGGCACGCCGCCGGTGATCCGCAGCGGCGTGCCCGGGTCCTTCGCGCACGGGGTGTTCCACGAGCGCCACCCGAAGCTGCTCCGGCAGGTCCTCGACGCGCTGCCGTACGGGCCGGGCGAGCGGGCGGCGGTCGAGCGGCTGCTGGCGGAGAGCACCGGCGGGGTGCTGGAGCCGCTGGGGGCGGACGCCCGGGACGGGGCGAGGTGGCTGGCCTGGGGCGAGGGC
The DNA here is from genome assembly GCF_040629945.1 of Kitasatospora sp. NPDC005856. Taxonomy (NCBI): domain Bacteria; kingdom Bacillati; phylum Actinomycetota; class Actinomycetes; order Kitasatosporales; family Streptomycetaceae; genus Kitasatospora; species Kitasatospora sp. NPDC005856. The sequence continues at coordinate 14,145 of NZ_JBEXWT010000112.1, forward strand.
CTGTGGGGCAGGCCGTGGGGCGAGGCGCCGTTCCTGTGGGCGGAGAGCTACTTCTACCGGCGGCTGCTGGAGGCCACCGGGTACTTCCGGCCCGGTGCCTGGCAGGGCATCGATCCCTTCGCGCCGTTCAAGAGCGCCGAGCTGGACGGGCCGGCGGTGGACGAGGAGCTGGCCGCGCTGGACGGGCTCGACGGGCTGCCGGAGGACCGGCGGGCGCAGGCGCTGGTCTCCTCCGCGCTGTGGGGGAACCGGGCGGACCTCAGCTTCCGGATCACCGCGGGCGCCCAGGGGGCGTCGGCACCGGACCTGGCCGCCGACGACGGTCCGCTGCTGCGGGCCGCGCTGGAGCGGGCCGGGAACGAGGCCGGAACGGTCTGCGTCGTCGCGGACAACGCGGGCCGGGAGCTGCTGCCGGACCTGGTGCTGATCGACCACCTGCTGGCCCACGGCCTGGCGGCGCGGGTCGTGCTGTACGTGAAGCCGCAGCCGTACTTCGTGTCGGACGCGACGATGGCCGACGTCCTCGCCGCGGTCGGGCGGCTTCGCACCGCACCGTCCCCGGTGGCCGGGGCGATCGGCGGGCGGCTGTGGCGGGCGCTGGACGGGGGTGCGCTCCTGGTCCGTACGCATCCGTTCTTCTGCGCTCCGCTGCCGTTCCACGACCTGCCCGCCGATCTGCGGGCCGAGTTCGCCGGTGCGGCGCTGACGATCGTCAAGGGGGACCTCAACTACCGCCGCCTGGTCGGCGACCGGCTCTGGCCGCCGACCACGCCGTTCGCCGGGGCCGCGGGGCACTTCCCCTCCCCCGTGGCGGCGCTGCGGACGCTGAAGTCGGACGTGGTCGTGGGCCTCGACGCCGCCACCGTGGCCCGGCTGGACGGCACCGGGACGCCGTGGCGCACCGACGGCCGGCATGCCCTCGTCCAGGTCGCCCCCCGCACGTAGGGGGGCTTTCCGGGCCTTCGGGGCCTTCGGGGCCTTTCGCCCGAGGGGCGTTACCGCTTGACAGGGTGCGTAATACTGTAACGCGCTGGTACGTCCACGGATCCCGGCCTCCCGGGTCGCGTCGGGCCCCCTCTCCCGCAGCTCGGAGCACCACATGCACCCCTTCCTCGACCACCCCGGGCCGCTCGCCTTCGCGCACCGGGGCGGTGACCTCGGGCGCCCCGAGAACTCGCTCGCCGCCTTCGAGGCCGCCGTCGCGCTCGGGTACCGCTACCTGGAGACGGATGTGCACGCGACCGCCGACGGCGTGCTGGTGGCCTTCCACGACTCGCGCCTCGACCGGGTCACCGACCGCAGCGGGGCGGTGGCGGAGCTGCCCTGGGAGGCCGTCAGGCGGGCCCGGATCGGCGGGACCGAGCCGGTGCCACTGCTGGAGGAACTGCTCGGCTCCTTCCCCGGGGCCCGCTTCAACATCGACGTCAAGGCGGCGCCGGCCGTCGCTCCGCTGGTCGAGGCGATCCGCCGGACCGACGCCTGGGACCGGGTCTGCGTCGGCGGCTTCTCCGACAGCCGGCTGGCCGCCGTCCGGGCCGCGGCCGGCCCCCGGCTGGCCACCTCCCTCGGCCCCCGCGAGGTGGCCCGGTTGCGGCTGCGTTCGCTGGCCGAATCGTTCCTGCCCTCGGCCCGTCCGGGGGCGCGGTCCCGGCGCCCGGGAGCGCCGTACACCGGGCTGTGCGCGCAGGTGCCGGAGCGGCACCGGGGCGTGCGGGTGGTCGACCGGGCGTTCGTCCGCACGGCCCACCGGCTCGGACTCCAGGTGCACGTCTGGACTGTGGACGATCCCACACGGATCAGGTCTCTCCTCGACCTGGGTGTGGATGGCATCATGGCCGATCGCATCGACGTCCTGCGGGACGTCCTCGGCGAGCGCGGCTGCTGGACGGACGGCAGTACCGGCTCCAGCACGGTGATGGGAACCCCATGAGCACCACGAACTCGGCGACGCACCTGCCGGACGACCCACCGACCGACCCCGCGACCGACCCCGCGACCGACCCCGCGACCGCCCCGGCGGACGGCGCGGCGGCCGCCGCCGACGAGGGGCGGTCCCTGCGCCGGATGCAGTTCGGCTGGTACGTCAACGACTGGGCCAACGCCGCCTTCTCAGCCACCGTCCTGACGGTCTTCCTGGGCCCGTACCTGACCACCGTCGCCAAGGACGCCGCCGACGCGGCCGGCAACGTGCACCCGCTCGGCCTGACGATCCGTGCAGGATCGTTCTTCCCGTACACCGTCTCCTTCTCCGTGCTGCTCTCGGTCGCGGTGATGCTGCTGACCGGCACCGTCGCCGACCGCACCGGCCGGCACAAGGAACTGATGTGCGGCTTCGCGTACGTCGGCTCGCTCGCCACCATGGGGATGTTCTTCCTCAGCGGCGACCGCTACCTGCTCGGCGGCGCGCTGCTGGTGGTCGCCAACATCTCGTACGCGGTCTCGGTCGCGCTCTCCTACGCCTACCTGCCCGGCCTGGCCTCCCCCGACGAGCGCGACAAGGTCTCCTCCAAGGGCTGGGCCTACGGCTACGCGGGCGGCGGACTGCTGCTGATCGCCAACCTGGTGCTGTTCCAGGGCCACGACGCGTTCGGCCTGGACTCCGGCACCGCCGTACGGATCTGCCTCGCCTCGGCCGGCCTGTGGTGGGCGCTGTTCACCGTCGTCCCGCTGCTGCGACTGCCCTCCCGGGCCGGCATCGCCCCCAGCCGCACCGCGACGACCACCGGAGACGGCAAGCCCGCCGCCGGCAGCCTGCGCGAACTCGGCCGCACCCTGCGCGGCATGCGCGAGCACCCGCTGACGCTGCTCTACCTCGCCGCCTTCCTCTGCTACAACGACGGCATCCAGACCGTCGTCTCCCAGGCCTCGCTCTACGGCAGCGAGGAACTCGGCATGGAGCAGACCTCCCTGGTCACCGCCGTCCTCCTGGTCCAGATCGTGGCGATCGGCGGCGCCCTGCTGCTCGGCCGGATCGCCCACCGGTACGGCGCCAAGCGGACCATCCTCGGCTCCCTGGTCGGCTGGGTCGTCACCCTGGCCCTCGGCTACTTCATGCCCGCCCACCAGCCCGCCTGGTTCTACGTCCTGGCCTGCATGATCGGTCTGGTGCTCGGCGGCAGCCAGGCGCTCTCCCGCTCCCTGTTCTCCCACCTGATCCCGCCCGGCCGGGAGGCCGAGTACTTCAGCTTCTACAAGGTCAGCGACCGCGGCACCAGCTGGATGGGACCGCTCGTCTTCGGCCTCGCCTACCAGGTCACCGGCAGCTACCGCTCGGCGATCATCTCGCTGCTGATCTTCTTCGTGATCGGCTTCGTCGTCCTGCTGAAGGTGCCGGTCCGCCGCGCCATCGAGGCCGTCGGCAACCCGGTGCCCGAGCGGCTCTGACGGTTCGCCCGGAAGCCGCGGGCCCGGCCGCTCCCCCGATCCGTCGGGGAGCGGCCGGGCCCGTAGTGCTTCGGGGCTCCGGGATCCGTCAGCCGGTGATCATGGTCTTGCCGGGGACGGTCGTCAGCCCGCCCCAGACCTGGCCCGGGCCGGGCTTGTAGGAGGCGTGGTTCAGGACCCCGTCCTGGCCGGTGGCGAAGAGGTCCATGACGCCCGCCGTGGCGTTGAACGTCGCGGTCGGGAACCGTCCGGCGGTGAACTTCCAGTCGCCCAGGGCGGTCCAGTCGCGCCACGGCTTGCCGTCGGGGATCCACTCGGTGCGGGAGAGGATGCCGTCACCGCCCACCGCGAACAGCTCGAAGCCTCCGGTGGCGGGGTCGAAGACCGCGGCCGGCGAGCCCGCGAACTGCCGGCCGGGGACGTCGTACCAGCCGCTCCACTTCGCCATGCCCGCCGTGTAGTAGGAGTGCGCGACACCGCCGTTGGTCTGGGTGGCGAAGACCTCCACGGTCCTGGTGACCGGGTTGTAGGCCGCCGTGGGGCTGCCGGTGAACCGCCGGTTGTCGTCCTGGTAGTACCACTCGTGCCAGTTCGCGCCGTCCCCCTTCCAGTACGTCTGGCACAGCACGCCGTTGGTGCCCACCGCGAACAGCTCGATGGCGCCGGTGGACGGGTTGTAGACGGCGCTCGGGCTGCTCGCGAACCGCCAGTTCTCGTAGATCCCGTACCAGCCGCTCCACTTCGCCATGCCCGGCGTGTAGTAGGAGTGCGCGACACCGCCGTTGGTCTGGGTGGCGAAGACCTCCGCGGTCTTCGTCTCCGGGTTGTAGACGGCCGTGGGGCTGCCGGTGAACCTCCGGTTGGAGTCCTGGGCGTACCACTCGCTCCAGCCCTGGCCGTTCGGCAGCCAGTAGGTCTGCTTGAGCACGCCGTCGGTGTCGATCGCGAACAGCTCGACGGCGTCGGTCGCGGGGTTGTACAGCGCGGTGGGGGTGCTCGCGAACGCCCAGTTGCCGCCGACCTGCGTCCAGCCGCTCCAGGTCGTGCCGTCGGAGCTGGAGGAGAACACCACGTGGCGGTCGCTGTCGACGGCGAAGACCGTGGAGACCTTCCGGACCGGGTCGTAGACCGAACTGCGGGCCGCCGGGTTGGCGGTGACGGTGTCCCACCAGCCGCCGCGGACCTGGCCGATCCACGCGCCGAGGTCGTCCACCCGGGAGGAGAACGCACCGGTGCGGGTCTCGGTGGCGGGAGTGCCCAGGCAGCCGCCCTGCCACGAGCGGGAGGCCACGGCGACCAGTTCGGCCTTGCCGTTGACCTGACGGATCGCCGGGGCACCGGTGTCGCCCTTGCAGACCGCCGCGCCACCGGTGCCGGTGATGCCGATGCCGGTCGGGCTGACGGTGTCGAGGCCGAACGCACCGCTGTGCAGCTTGTTGGTGATCCACTCGTCCTTGGTGCGGCCGTACCCGGGCACCCGCAGCGTCTCCCCGGCGCTGGGGGCGGTGGTGGCGACCGCGAGCGGCGCGACACCGTTGACCGGCGCGGCCAGGCGGGCCAGGACCAGGTCGCGGTCCTGACGCGGCGCCAGCTCCACCACCTCCGTCACCGTGCCGGCGGAGGTGGTCAGGTCGGTGCGTCCGACGGTGGCGGTGGTCTTCCACTTGGGCGCGCCGGCCGCGAGGGCCTGCGGCTGGGCCGGGTCGTCGGCGAAGCAGGAGGCGGCGGTGAGGACCCAGTAGCGGTCGATGAGCGCACCGGTGCAGGCGCGCAGGTTGTCGCCGATCGCCAGCCGCACGGTGGAGGCGTAGGTGCCGTCGGCGGCCGCGTCACCGACCACGGCCTGGGCCGGGGAGAAGGTGCTCAGCGTGCCGGCGGCAGCGGCCGCGGCCGCGACCAGCACGCCCGCACTGCGGGAGCGGACCTGGGACTTGCGGGACATGAGGGATCTCCCTGGAACGTTTTCGGGAAGGGCGGCACCGCGCGGCTGCGCGGGGTGCCGATGGGGTTCACCGGTGGCACTGCCGCCGGCCGGGCGCGGCCCGCCCCGCGCGGGGCGGGGCGGGGCGGGCCGTGGACGGAGGGTCCCTGGGTCAGGGGCCGGAAGGGGTCAGGGGGCGGAGGGGCCAGCCGGTTCGGGAGCGCTCCGCCGCTCCGTCAGCCGATGGTTGCGGCCGTGGTGGCGGTGATGGCCTGGACACCGCTGGCGCCGCCGGGGACCGCCTGCCAGCCGGTCCAGACGCCGTCGGGGGTGTTGGTGCGGGTGTAGACGTTGCGGTCGTCGCCGATGGCGTACAGACGGACCACGTTGTCGGCGGTGGTGGTGCTGGTGATCGCCCTGATGCCGTTGTTCTCGACCAGCGTCCAACCGCTCCAGTTGCCGGTGGTGTCATCGCCGGTGGCGGCGTGCAGGCCGCCGTCGGAGCCGATGACCTGCAGGCTCACCGTGTTGCCCCGGGCCGTGGCGGTGATGGCCTGGACACCGCTGGCCCCGCCGGGGACCGCCTGCCAGCCCGTCCAGACGCCGTCGGGGGTGTTGGTGCGGGTGTAGACGTTGCGGTCGTCGCCGATGGCGTACAGACGGACCACGTTGTCGGCGGTGGTGGTGCTGGTGATGGCCCTGATGCCGTTGTTCTCGACCGGCGTCCAACCGCTCCAGTTGCCGGTGGTGTAATCGCCGGTGGCGGCGTGCAGGCCGCCGTCGGAGCCGATGACCTGCAGGCTCACCGTGTTGCCCCGGGCCGTGGCGGTGATGGCCTGGACACCGCCGGCGCCGCCGGGAATCTCCTGCCAGCCGGACCAGGCACCGCCGACCACACCGTCACGGGTGTAGACCCTGCCGTCGGTGCCGATGGCGAAGACGTGCACGGCGTTGCCGATGGCGACGCTGTCCACGGCGCTCTGGGTGCCGGCCGTGGCGCTGGTGCCGACCGCCGACCAGCGGTCGGCCCAGCGGCCGGTCCGGTGGTCGGTGACGGTGTCCCACAGCGCGAGGTCGGAGCCCAGGACCTGGACGTGCGTGCCCGGCTTCACCTCCGCGGTGCTGTAACGCACCTCCTTCACCCAGGCGTCGAGGTCGTCCACACGGGTGTTGTGGACGCCGGTGCGGGTCTCGGTGGCGGGCACGCCCAGGCAGCCGCCCTGCCAGGAGCGGGAGGCGACGGCGACCAGCTCGGCCGCACCGTTGGTGTCACGGATCACGGGGGCGCCGGTGTCCCCCTTGCAGACCGCGGCGCCGCCGGTACCGGTGGTGCCGATGCCGGTCGCGTTCACGGTGGCGAGGGTGAACGCGCCGGAGTGCAGCTTGTTGGGCACCCATTCGGTCTTGGTGCGCCCGTACCCGGGCACGCGCAGCGACTGCCCGACGGTCGGCGCCGCGGTGGCGACCGCCAACGGGGCGATGCCGTCCACGGGCGTGGCCAGGCGGGCCATCACGAGGTCACGGTCGGCGCGCGGCACCAGCTCGGCGATCTCGGCGGTCCTGCCGGTGGACGTGGTCAGGTCGGTGCGGCCGACGGTGGCGGTGGTCCTCCACTTGGGCGCGCCGGCCGCGAGGACCTGCGGCTGGGCCGGGTCGTCGGCGAAGCAGGAAGCGGCGGTGAGGACCCAGTAGCGGTCGACCAGCGCACCGGTGCAGGCGCGCAGGTTGTCACCGATCACCAGCCGCGCGGTGAAGGCGTAGGAACCGTCGGCGGCCGGATCGCCGGCCACGGCCTGGGCCGGGGCGAAGCTGCCGAGCGCGCCGGCGATCGCGGTCGCGGCCAGCACGCCGGCCCGCCGCGAGCGGGCCTGGGACTTGCGAGGCATGGGGAGTCTCCCTGAGACGTTCGAAAGGGCCGCACGGGCACGGGGTTCGGGTGGGGCTTCGCCGTCGGCGGTGCGCCGACCGGGTCGCGGCCCGCCCTCCGCTGGGCAGGACGGGCCGCATCGGGCCTGCCGCGGATCAGGGGGCGGAGGGGCCTCCGTGGATGCGGCCCCAGCCCGGACCCAGCGGGTCGACGGACCACAGCGTGCCGTTGACGTCCCGGACGTAGGTGACCGGGTGCCCGGTGGCCGGGTCGACGACGGTGTGCGGGACGGCGTCCGCGGCCAGCGCGGTGCCGGCGGGAGTGAGGACGAACTCGGTCCACGTCCCGGTGGAGAAGTCCAGCGAGTTCAGCCGGCTGTCCGGACCGTTGACGTAGACCACGGTCCGGTTGCCGCTCTTGTCGGCCACCGCGACCGGGTCGGTGGCGGCCTTCACGCCCCAGTCGCGCCAGCCCGGGCCCCACGGGTCGACGGACCACAGGTGGTTGGCGGCGTCGCGGACGAAGGTGGTGAAGTGCCCGGTGGCCGGGTCGACCACGGTCGAGGGGACGGCGTCGGGGGCCATCGCCGGCGGGACGAACTCGACCCGGCCGGCGCCGCGGCGGTCGATCGAGTTCAGCCGGTTGTTCGGACCGTTGACGTGGACGACGATGTGGCCGTCGTTCGGGTTGACCACCGGAACGGGGTCGGTGGCGGCCAGCGGGCCGTAGTCGTACCAGCCCTCGCCCTGCGGGTCGACGGACCACAGGTGGTGGGCGGTGTCCCGGACGAAGGTCACCAGGTGGTCGGTGGCCGGGTCGACGACCGTGCGCGGCACGGCGTCGGGGGCCAGCACCGTGCCCGACGGGGTCGGGACGAACGCGGTCCACTGACCGGTGGTGCGGTCGTAGGACCAGAGCTTGTTGTCCGGCCCGTTGACGTACACCTTGACGTGCTTGCTGACCGGGTCCGCGATCGCGGTGGGACGGGCGGCGGCGTACCCGCCCAGGTCGGTCCAGCCCTCGCTCTTCGGATCGACCGACCAGAGGTGGTTCGCGCTGTCCTGCACGAAGGTCAGCAGGTGGTCGGTGACGGGGTCGACCACGGTGAACGGCGAGGCCTTCACCACGGTCCCCGAGGGGGTCGAGTGCCTGGTCCTGGTGATCCACGTGTCGAGGTCGTCGACGCGGGTGGCGTAGGCGCCGGTGCGGGTCTCCGAGGCGGGGACGCCGAGGCAGCCGCCCTGCCAGGAGCGCGAGGCCACGCCCACGAGTTCGGCCCGTCCGTTGACCTCCCGGACCACCGGAGCGCCGGTGTCGCCCTTGCAGACCGCCGCACCGCCCGTCCCCGTGATGCCGACACCGGCCGGGCTCACCGTGTCGAGGCTGAACGCGCCGGTGTGCAGCTTGTCCTGGATCCACTCCGTCTTCGTGCGCCCGAAGCCGGACACGCGAAGGCCCTGCCCGGCCGTCGGCGCGGCGGTGGCGACCGCCAGCGGAGTGACGCCCTCGACGGGCGTGCCCAGACGGGCCATCACCAGGTCACGGCCCTCGGCCGGCACCAGCTCGACGAGCTCGGCCGACGTGCCGGCGACGGTGGCGACGCTGCGCCACTTCGGCCGGCCGGCCTGGAGGGCCTGCGGCTGCGCCGGGTCGTCGGAGAAGCAGGAGGCGGCGCTGATCACCCAGTACTGGTCGATCAACGCACCGGTGCAGCCGCGGAAGCTGTCGCCGACGGCGATCCGCGCGGTGGTGCTGTCGGACGCCGCGGCACCGGAGACGGCGCCGGCCGGGGCGAAGGTGGTCAGCGTGCCGGCGGCGGCCGCCGCGACGGCTGCCAGCACACCCGCCCGCCGGGGGCGGAACTGGGACTTGCGGGACACGGGGATTCCCCTCCGAGTGGGCCTGCGGGAGCCCGCGTGGGCGGTCGGCCTCGGGCCGACGGCCCACGCGGGGGGCTGGTTACGGGTCGGGTCAGCCGTTGGTGGCGGCGATGCCCTGGATGGCGCTGCTGGGGACGAGGTAGAAGGTCGTCCAGCTGCCGTCGGCCTTCTTGTCGGCGGTCCAGATCCGGTCGTCGGTGCCGATGGCGAACAGGCGGACGGTGTCGCCGATCGTGGTGGTGGCGACCTGCTTGACGCCGAGGACGTCGGGCACCGCGTCGAAGGGGGTCCAGGGGCCGTTGGCGGTGCTGTCGGTGGTCCAGACCTTCCGGTCGGCGCCGACGGCGAACAGCCGCACCGTGCTGCCGATCGTGGTGACGGTGATGTGCTGGATGGCGCTGCTGGGAATGGCCTCGAAGGTGGTCCACGTCCCGGCGGTGTAGTCGCCGGTGGTGGTCCAGATCCGGTCGTCGCCGCCGATCGCGAACAGGCGCACGGTGTTGCCGACGGTGGTGGCGGTCACCTGCTTGATCGAGCTGCTGGGCAGCGCCTCGAACGCGGACCAGGTGCCGGCCGCGTAGTCGCCCGCGGCGGTGTAGATGCGCTGGTCGCCACCGATCGCGAACAGCCGGACCTTGTCGCCCATGGCGACGGCGGTCACCTGCCGGATGCCGCTGTTGCCCGGCACCGCCTCGAACGGCGTCCAGGCGCCCGTGGCAGCGTCCTTGGAGGCGGTGTAGACGCGCTGGTCACCGCCGATCGCGAACAGCCGGACCTTGTCGCCCATCGTGACGGCGCTGACCTGCCGCATGGCGCTGTTGCCCGGCACCGCCTCGAAGGTGCCCCACACGTTCGTGGTGTAGCCGCCCTCGTTGGCCCAGATCCGGTTGTCGCCGCCGACCGCGAACAGCTCGCTGGCCGGACGGGAGGCTTTCACCTGCTTGACCCAGCCGCCGAGGTCGTCGACCCGGGAGCTGTACGCACCCGTGCGGGTCTCGGTGGCCGGGACGCCGAAGCAACCGCCCTGCCAGGAACGGGAGGCCACGGCGACCAGCTCGGCCCGGCCGTTGACCTCCCGGATCGCCGGGGCACCGGTGTCACCCTTGCAGACCGCCGCGCCGCCCGTACCGGTGGTGCCGATACCGGTCGGGCTCACGGTGTCGAGGGTGAAGGCGCCGGAGTGGAGCTTGCCCGGCACCCACTCGTCCTTGGTGCGACCGTACCCGGGCACCCGCAGGCTCTGCCCGGCGGTCGGCGCCGTGACCGCCAGCGGCAGCGCGGGGACTCCGTCGACGGGCGTGGTGAGACGGGCCATCACCAGGTCACGGTCCTGACGCGGCACCAGCTCGGCCACCTCGGCCGACTTGGTACCGACCGTGACGGTCGTCTTCCACTTCGGCGCACCCGCGGCCGGCGCCTGCGGCTGCGCCGGGTCGTCGGAGAAGCAGGACGCGGCGGTGAGCACCCAGTAACGGTCCACCAGCGCGCCGGTGCAGCCGCGCAGGTTGTCACCGATCACCAGCCGGGCGGTGGAGGCGTAGGTGCCGTCGGCGGCCGCGTCGCCGACCACGGCCTGGGCCGGAGAGAAGGTGCTCAACGTACTGGCGGCAGCGGCCGCCACCAGCACACCCGCCCGCTGGACGCGGACCCGGGACTTGCGGGACATCAGGAATCCCCCCTGAGGAGTACGAGGTGGGCGTCCCGCCGGACCGGCGGGACGCGATGCGGGCTTGGTCAGCCGGTGGTGGTGGCGGTGATGGTCTTGACGCCCGTGGCGCCGCCGGGGACCTCGCCCCACGGGGTCCACTTGCCGGCGTTGTAGTCGGCGTCGCGGTTGTAGACCTTGTCGTCCTCGTTGACGGCGACGAGATGGACGACGTTGCCCTCGGCACTGCTGGAGATGGCCTTCAGCTTGTTGTCACTGACCTTCTGCCACTGCTGGTCCCAGCGGCCGAGGTCGTAGTGGCCGTAGGTGGTGAACAGGTCGCCGGCGCCGCCGATGATCTGCAGGTCGACGGTGTAGCCGCGGGCGGCGGCGGTGATGCCCTGGACACCGACGGCACCGCCGGGGATCTCACCCCACGGCGTCCACTGGCCGTTGGTCAGCTGGTCGCGGGTGTAGACGCGGCTGTCCTCGTTGACGGCGAAGACGTGGACCACGTTGTCGGGGGTGGTGGTGCTGGTGATGGCCTTCAGGTTGTTGGTGCCGACCGGCTCCCAGTACTCCGCCCACGCGCCGGCGGTGTAGTCGGCGTGGGTGCTGTAGAGGGAGTTGTCGGAGCCGATGATCTGCAGGCTGACGGTGTTGCCGCGGGCCGTGGCGGTGATGCCCTTGGCGCCGCCCGCACCGCCGCGCACCTCGCCCCACGGGGTCCACGCGCCGCCGACCTTGCCGTCGTGGGTGTAGACCTTGCCGTCCGAGCCCACGGCGAAGACGTGCACGGTGTCGCCGATGGCGACGCTGTCCACGGCGGTCAGCGCGACGCTGTTGACGGGCGACCAGCTGCCGAGCCAGTTGCCGACCTTGCGGTCGACGGCGGTGTCCCACAGCCTGCTGTTGATGTCGATGATCTGCACGTGCAGGCCGGCCTTGACCTCCGCCGTGCGGTACCGCAGGTCCTTCACCCAGTCGCCGAGGTCGTCGACCCGGGAGCTGTACGCACCGGTGCGGGTCTCGGTGGCCGGGGTTCCCAGGCAGCCGCCCTGCCAGGAACGGGAGGCCACGGCGACCAGCTCGGCCCGGCCGTTGACCTCCCGGATCGCCGGGGCACCGGTGTCACCCTTGCAGACCGCCGCGCCACCGGTACCGGTGGTACCGATACCGGTCGGGCCCACGGTGTCGAGGCTGAACGCCCCGGTGTGCGGCTTGTCCGGCACCCACTCGCCCTTGGTCCGGCCGAAACCGGAGACGCGCAGGCTCTGCCCGGCGGTCGGCGCCGTGGCGGCCAGCGGCAGCGGCGCGACGCCGTCGACGGGCGTGGCGAGGCGGGCCATCACCAGGTCGCGGTCCTGGCGCGGCACCAGCTCGGCCACCTCGGCCGACTTGGTACCGACCGTGACGGTCGTCTTCCACTTCGGCGCACCCGCGGCCGGCGCCTGCGGCTGCGCCGGGTCGTCGGAGAAGCAGGACGCGGCGGTGAGCACCCAGTAACGGTCCACCAGCGCGCCGGTGCAGCCGCGCAGGTTGTCACCGAGGACGATCCGGGCGGCGGTGGTGTAGGTGCCGTCGGCGGCCGTGTCACCGGAGACGGCGCCGGCCGGAGAGAACGTGCTCAACGTGCCGGCGGCCACGGCCGCGGTCAGCGCGCCCGCCCGCAGGTTGCGCGACGAGGTGGTGCGAGGCATGAGTGGGCTCCCGAACGTGAGAGGTGGATGCGGGGTGGTGGCGGTCAGCCGGTGACGGTCAGCTCGACGAGGGCCGCCGGGCTGCCGCCGGTGCCTTCGCCGACTCCCTTGACGCCGTTCGTGGGGACGTCGACGGTCTGCGAGGTGGTGCCGACGGTGAGGCCGGCGCGGACCGAGCGGCCGCCGCTGGTCTGGATGAAGAAGACGTCGGGCAGCTGGAGGGAGAGGTTCCCCGTCGTGCCGGTGACGGTGAAGCAGATCTGGTTGTCCGGATTGCC